>JAFWXB010000164.1 GCA_017523185.1 Lachnospiraceae bacterium
GTGATATTTCTGTTACAAAAGACGGAAGTATTATTGCATATGGTATGATTCCTCATGCAGGAGATGAATTGACAGAACTCATTGTACAAAATTATTTAGTAGATTTTAATACTGCTGAAAAAATGAAATTAGAATCGACAATCAACGAAGAAATTACATACGAGGACATTATGTGTCTTTCTAATACAATTCCTGCAAAAGATGTTTGGGATTTATTACATCCAACCGTAGAAAATATTACAAAAGAAATTGCAGAAAAAATTCGTGAATTGAATGGTGGAAAATCCGTAAGCGCTTGTTTTGTTGTTGGTGGTGGTGGAAAAGTGCATGGCTTTACAGAATCACTTGCACAACATTTAGGACTTATCAAAGAACGTGTAGCCCTTCGTGGAGAAGAAGTGCTTCGTCAAGTATCATTTATTGTAGATGATGTGAAAAAAGACCCACTTCTTGTTACTCCGATTGGTATTTGTTTGAATTATTATGAACAGAAAAATAACTTTATTATGGTGCGTTTCAATGGAGAACGCTTAAAATTATATGATAACAACCATTTAACAATTGTAGATGCAGCACTTGCAGCAGAATTTCCAAATGAACAAATTTTCCCAAAACGTGGAAAACCAATCAATTTTATGGTAAATGGAGTTGCTCGTATTATTCGTGGAGAAGCAGGAGAAGCAGCAGTTGTTACAATGAATGGCGAACCGGCAAATATCAATACACCATTAGAACCAAATTGTGAAATAATTATCAAACCATCGACTTGTGGAGAAGACGCGATGTATTTGATTAGTATGTTAGAAGAATACAATCAATCAACTGTCACATTTATTGTAAATGGCAAATTGATTACTTGTCCAAAATTTGTAACAGTTAATGGCAAATTAGCACATGGTTCGTATGCAATTCAGGAAAACGACCAAATTGAAACAAGAAGTTTCTATACAGTTCGACAACTTGCAGAATTTATGGATGTAGAAATAGATACGGATTATGCGATTCGTGTCAATAATCGAGAAGCTGATTTTGATACATTAGTATATGAAAACTTTTCAATTGAATGGACTGTTGTTTCATATGCAACAGCCAAAGAGGATAGAAGAAAAGTACAAAAAGAAAATACAATACATGATGAAGGAAATGCATTACAAAAAACTTCATGGAAAGATATGCATGATGATATGGACGAGCAAGAAGTTCAAGAGGCATCTTCTTATCAAAAAAATAATCATTTGACGAAACGACCGGAATCAGTTATAGTGACAGAGCATATATCTGCAAATGCAAAACAGATGTCGGATAAAGAAGGTACAAAAATGGTTGTTTATGTAAATAAAGAGCCTGTTGCTTTAACCGGAAAAGATGCATATATATTTGTAGATGTATTTGATTATATCACTTTTGATTTGAATGCCGGAAAAGGTCGTGCAATTGTCACGTTAATTAATGGACGTACAGCACAATTTACCGAACCACTTTCACATGGTGATAAAATTGAATTATATTGGAAAGCGAATTAAATTTTTATGTTAAAATTATGTAGTATTGCAAGTGGCAGTAGTGGAAATTGTATTTGTGCAGGAAGTGAAAATACGCATATTCTGATAGATGCAGGGATTAGTGGAAAACGTATTGAAAAAGGTTTAAATGAAATAGATTTAAAAACAAGTGAAATGCAAGGAATTTTGATTACACATGAACATATTGACCATATTGCAGGACTTGGCGTGTTAGCAAGACGTTATGGAATTCCGATGTATACCACAGAAGGAACAATGGAAGCTATTTTAAAAGTAAAATCTGTAGGGAAAATTGACAAAAGTCTGTTTCATGTTATTACACCACAACACGAATTTACAATTGGAGATTTATTAGTAAAACCAATTTCTATTTCACATGATGCAGCAGACCCTGTAATTTATACAATTTCCAACCATCAAAAACAAGTTGCAGTTGTTACAGATTTAGGAACATATGACCAAACACTTGTGGATGAGTTACAGGGAATTGATGCATTGCTATTAGAAGCAAATCATGATATCAATATGCTTCAGCTTGGGGGATATCCGTATCAACTAAAACAAAGAATTTTAAGTGATAGAGGGCATTTATCCAATGAACGAAGTGGGCAACTGTTAGCACAGATTTTACATGACAATTTTCAAGGTGTATTACTTGGACACTTAAGTAAAGAAAATAATTATGAAAAACTTGCGTACGAAGCTGTTCGTTTAGAAGTAACAATGGGTGACAATCCATATAAAGCAGAAGATTTTCCAATGATAATGGCACAAAGGGATAGTATTTCGCAAGTAATTGAAGTTTGATAAATACTTGCTATTTGGAATATGAAAATATGATATTTATGTAATTAAAATAAAAAAGTTGATTTTTATATATTTATGAATTATAACGATAAAGATATAAAATAGTTACGAATGTTATTGGAATTGTATTTCGTAATTAATAGAGAATTAAGGAGATTTATTTTTATGGAAAAAACAATGGACAAAGCAATTATAACAGTTGTAGGAAAAGATACCGTAGGTATTATTGCAAAAGTTTGTACATATCTTGCAGAAAATACCATTAATATTTTAGACATTTCACAGACAATTATTTCAGGATATTTTAATATGATGATGATTGTAGATTTAGCAAAGACAGAAAAACAGTTTTCTGATATTTCAGGTGATTTGGAAAAATTAGGAGAAGAAATCGGCGTTTCCGTAAAATGTCAAAGAGAAGAAATTTTTGAAATGATGCATAGAATTTAAAATATAATATGTAGCAGATTGCATAAATTTATCCATATTATAAAGACATATTTGAATGAATAAGGAGAACAGTATGATTAGTAACTGGGAAGTTATCGAAACCAATCATATGATTGAAAAAGAAAATTTAGATGTCAGAACAATTACCATAGGAATTAGTCTTTTAGATTGTATTGATTCGGATTTAGATAAATTAAATGAGAAAATATATCATAAAATTACAACAGTTGCCAAAGATTTAGTAGCGACAGGACAAGAAATTGAAAAAAATTACAGTATTCCAATTGTAAATAAGCGTATTTCCGTAACACCAATTGCACTTGTAGGTGGTTCTGCTTGTAAAACACCGGAAGATTTTGTAACGATTGCACAGACATTAGATAGAGCAGCAAAAACAACAGGTGTAAACTTTATTGGTGGCTATTCTGCATTAGTATCAAAAGGAATGACAAAGGCAGAAGAAAATTTAATTCGTTCTATTCCAAAAGCACTTGCTTGTACGGATTTTGTATGTAGTTCTGTCAATGTAGGTTCTACAAAAACAGGTATCAATATGGACGCTGTTCGTTTAATGGGCGAAATCGTAAAAGCAACAGCCGAAGAAACGAAAGAAAAGGATTCTTTAGGTTGTGCAAAACTGGTTATTTTCTGTAATGCACCAGATGACAATCCATTTATGGCAGGGGCATTTCATGGAGTTACAGAAGCAGATGCCATTATTAATGTCGGAGTAAGTGGACCAGGCGTTGTAAAAACAGCATTAGAAAAAGTACGTGGAGAAAGTTTCGAAGTTCTCTGTGAAACCATTAAGAAAACAGCATTTAAGGTAACTCGTGTAGGTCAGCTTGTAGCACAAGAAGCCTCAGCAAAATTAGGTATTCCATTTGGAATTATTGACTTATCTTTAGCACCAACTCCGGCAATTGGCGATAGTGTAGCTGATATTCTTTGTGAAATTGGATTAGAACATGCAGGAGCACCGGGAACAACGGCAGCTTTAGCACTTTTAAACGACCAAGTAAAAAAAGGTGGCATTATGGCATCTTCATATGTAGGTGGTTTAAGTGGAGCGTTTATTCCTGTCAGCGAAGACCAAGGAATGATTGATGCAGTAGAAGCAGGTGCACTTACTTTAGAAAAATTAGAAGCTATGACTTGCGTATGTTCTGTAGGACTTGATATGATTGCAATTCCTGGAAGTACAAAAGCAACA
>JAFWXB010000165.1 GCA_017523185.1 Lachnospiraceae bacterium
GGAATTGCAATAATTACAGATATAGAGAATAAGGTAACAGATATTTCGAAAGAAGAATTGGTAGATATTTATACGGGAGAAATTACAAATTGGGAAGAATTAGGTGGAGAAAACACGCCAATTACCGTTATTGGACGTGAAGCTGCTTCAGGTACAAGAGGTGCATTTGAAGAATTATTAGAAGTGGAAGATATGTGTGCTTATGCACAAGAACTTGATTCTACAGGAACAGTACTTGCTACGGTTGCATCAACAGAAGGTGCGATTGGATATGTTTCTTTAGATGTAATTAATGATTCCGTTGCTACAATAAAATTAGATGGTGTAGAAGCATCAGAAGAAAATATTATTGCAGGAGATTATATTCTTTACAGACCATTTGTAATGGCTACAAAGGGAGAGATTGCAGAGCAAGATGAAGTTACACAAGCATTTTTTGCTTATATTGCTTCTAAAGAAGGGCAATCCATTATTCAACAAGTAGGACTTATTTTACCACAATAATAAATAAAAAGGGATAGCGCTCCCACTTGAAATGTAAAGTGGGAGCAGTATCATTTTTATAATAAAGTGTATAATCTAAAGTTAGTAAGTTTTCATATACATTATATAGAAAGAATTTTATTTACAAAAAATAATATAGTATTGTTTTTGGTATTTACATATTAAAAAACAATATAAGGAAAGAAAAATGGAAAAGACATTATCAGTATCAATTATAGGAAATAAAAAAGCCAAATCAATTGTAGAGCTTATTGCAAAGTGTATTTTTATCGTATTTGCAGTAGTTGCAATTGTTGCAGTCCTTTCTATTACCATATATATGCTATATATTGGTACACCAGCTCTTACAAAAGTAGGTATAGCCGATTTTTTATTTGGAACAGAATGGGCACCAACTGCGATAGAACCTAAGTTTGGTATTTTTTATGTAATTTTAACATCAATAGCTGGAACAATTGCAGCACTTTTGATTGGAGTTCCCATTGGAATTTTAACAGCCGTTTTTCTTGCAGAAGTAGGAAGCAAAAAAATATCAGCTGTAGTACAGCCGGCTGTAGAGCTTTTAGCAGCAATTCCGTCTGTTATTTATGGACTTGTAGGGGTAAAAATTTTAAAACCATGGATGTTTGAATTGGAAAAATGGGTCTTCCAAGATTCAAACACACATCAATTTACAGGTGGAGCAAATTTATTGTCTGCAATTTTTGTATTAGCAATTATGATTTTACCAACCGTTATTAATGTTTCAACTTCTTCTATAAGGGCAGTACAATCAAGTATCAAATCTGCTTCTCTTGCACTTGGAGCAACCAAAATTCAGACCATTTTTAAAGTAATTCTTCCTGCTGCAAAATCGGGGATTATGACAGCAGTTGTATTAGGACTTGGCAGGGCGTTAGGAGAAGCAATGGCTATCAATATGGTTGCAGGAAATGCAGTAAATTTACCACTTCCATTTCATTCCGTGAAGTTTTTAACAACAGCCATTGTAAGTGAAATGGGGTATTCTTCCGGTGTGCATAGAGAAATTTTATTTACGATTGGACTTGTGTTATTTGCATTTATTTTATTTACCAATTTGATTTTAACAAGAATCATTCAAAAAGGAGATAACGAATCATGATAAGTATTTATGGCAGAAAAAAACGTATTTATGACATGATGTTGTATGCACTTATTTATATGAGTGCCGGAATTTCGGTAGTTCTTCTTGTTGGAATTGTTGGATTTGTATTTTGGAATGGATTGGATAAAGTAAATTGGTCATTTTTAACAAGTACCACAAGTATTTTAAAAGGAACGGTTGGAATTGCAGGGAATATTTTAAATACACTTTATATTATTATACTTACAATGCTTATTGCAACGCCTATTGGTGTGGGAGCAGCCGTTTATTTAAATGAATATGCAAAATCAGGTAAATTTGTAAAATTAATAGAACTTGCAACAGAAACATTAGCAGGTATTCCGTCTATTATATTTGGTTTATTTGGTATGATCTTTTTTGGTGAAACATTGGGACTGAGTTATTCGATTTTAACAGGTACACTTACAATGACACTTATGGTACTTCCACTTGTAACACGTAATACACAAGAAGCATTAAAGACAGTACCCGATAGTTATCGAATTGGTGCAGTTGGACTTGGAACCGGAAAATGGTATATGATTCGAACGATTTTGTTACCTTCAGCCATGCCCGGAATTATTACAGGAGTTATTTTAGCAATTGGGCGAATTGTAGGTGAATCGGCAGCACTTTTATATACAGCAGGAAGTGGGGATTTACTGCCAACTTCTGTACAAGGATATTTGGATAAAATTTTTGAATCAGGAGGAACACTTACAATTCAGCTTTATCTTAGTATGAGTAAAGGTGAAAATGAGGTGGCATTTGGAATTGCAGTAGTGCTTCTTGTGATTGTCTTTGGAATTAATTGTTTAACAAAATATATGGCAAAACGATTTGATGTAAATTGATGTTACATGTATTTTAGTATAAAAATATCTTTGCTTTTTAGAATAAATATAAAAGATTAAGAAGAAATAGTATGTTATGTATATAAAATATAATCAATAAAATTGTAGGAGAAACAGATGAAAGAACCAAAAATAAAAGTGCGTGATTTGAATTTGTATTATGGAGAAAATCATGCTTTAAAAAATATCAATATAGATATTAAAGAAAAGAGTATTACTGCGTTTATCGGTCCTTCGGGTTGTGGAAAATCAACTTTTTTAAAAACGTTAAATCGTATGAATGATTTAGTAGATGGCGTGAAAATTACAGGAGAAGTTACAGTAGATGGCGAAAATATTTATGGCCCGAATGTAGATACAACTATTTTGCGTAAAAAGGTAGGAATGGTATTTCAACAACCAAATCCTTTTCCAATGAGTATTTATGATAATATTGCGTATGGTCCTCGTGTACATGGTATCAAAGATAAGGGAAAATTAGATAAGATTGTGGAGGAAAGTTTACGTGGAGCAGCAATTTTTGAAGAAGTAAAAGACCGTTTAAAAAAATCGGCACTTGGTCTTTCAGGTGGACAACAACAGCGAATTTGTATTGCAAGAGCACTTGCCGTAGAACCGGAAATTTTATTGATGGACGAGCCAACATCAGCACTTGACCCAATTTCTACTTTGAAAATTGAAGAATTAATGGAAGATTTGAAGAAAAAATATACAGTTGTTGTAGTTACGCACAATATGCAACAAGCTGCACGTATATCAGATGATACTGCTTTTTTTCTTGTAGGAGAAATGGTAGAATTTAACGATACAAAAACTATTTTTTCTTATCCAAAAGAGAAACGTACCGAAGATTATATTACAGGGAGGTTTGGTTAATGAGAAGCAGATTCGACAAACAGCTTGAACTGTTAAATGAAGAAATTATGCAAATGGCAAATATGGTACAAAGTGCAATCCAAAGGGCAATTGAAGCACTTTTAAAACAGGATATTGCATTAGCAGAAACGATTATAGAGGGGGATACAGAAGTAGATAGAATACAAAAAGAGATTGAAAGTTTGTGTTTTACACTTTTAATGCAACAACAACCGGTTGCTTCTGACCTTCGTGTGATTTCTGCTGCAATGCGTATGGTAACGGATATGGAACGTATTGGTGACCATGCAGCAGATATTTCAGAAATGGTAACTATGCTTGCAACAGAACCATATATACAAAATTTAGAATCTATTCGTAGAATGGCATCAGAAACTGTTTATATGTTAATTCAAAGTATTGAGGCTTATGTGGAAAAAAATATGGAAAAAGCAAAAGCTGTAATTGTACATGATGATATTGTAGATGATTTATTTGCAAGCACAAAACAAGAATTAACTGAGTTGATTCACCAAGATAAAAATAATGGGGAACAAGCAACAGATTTACTTATGGTAGCGAAATATTTTGAACGAATTGGAGACCATGCTACAAATATTGCAGAGCATATTGTATTTGCATTTGATAGGTCACGATAATAGTGATTTGGTTATGAGTAAGTAGCAAAAGTGAAGGCAAATATTCGTTTAAACAGATTTTGCATTTTTATTATATAAAGTATTTATAAAAAATAGATATTCATAGTATAAAATATGTAAAGTCGTGTAAAATATGTGTAAAATTTGTCGTATTGAGTATTTTATAAGTTTACAAAAAGAAAAATCTATGTAATAATTATTAAGCATGGATAAAGATTTGGTAAAGAAAATGTAAACGAAAAGGAGTCTTGATATGGACATATTTAGCGTGTTGACAATGATAGGCGGCCTTGCGTTATTCCTTTACGGAATGAATGCTATGGGGGATGGCTTATCAAAATTATCCGGTGGTAAACTGGAGCAAATTTTAGAGAAACTTACTTCAAATCGTCTAATGGCAGTTTTATTGGGGGCAGGTGTGACTGCAATTATTCAGTCATCTTCAGCAACAACCGTTATGGTAGTTGGTTTTGTAAACTCCGGTATTATGAAACTGCAACAGGCAGTTGGTATCATTATGGGTGCAAATATTGGTACTACAATGACATCGTGGCTCTTATCTTTGATTGAAGTAGATGGAGCGAGTTTTGTTATGAAGATGTTAAAACCAACTTCATTTTCTCCAATTCTTGCAGCAATTGGTATTATTATGATTATGACTGCAAAAGATAATACGAAGAAAAATGATATTGGTAATATCTTGGTTGGATTTGCAATTTTAATGACAGGTATGGATACCATGAGTGGTGCAGTAAAACCACTTGCAAATAATGAAGAATTTACAAGTATTCTTACTATGTTTTCCAATCCGATTCTTGGTATGATTGCCGGTGCAATACTTACAGCAGTAATTCAAAGTTCTTCTGCTTCAGTTGGTATTTTGCAGGCACTTTGTGCAACAGGAGCAGTTGGATTTAGTTCTGCAATTCCAATTATTATGGGACAAAATATTGGTACTTGTATTACAGCTCTTATGTCTTCTTTTGGAGCCAGTAAAAATGCAAAACGTGCTTCTATGATGCATTTATATTTTAATTTAATAGGTACACTTGTATTTATGGCAGTATTTTATGCAATTAATGCAATCGCTCCATTTGAATTTTTAAATGGACCTGCAGATGCAACCGGTATTGCTATGGTACACACCGTATTTAATGTATCTTGTGCAGTATGTTGGTTCCCATTTGCAAACTTCCTTGTAAAACTTGCAATGGTTACAATTCCTGACAAAGCAGATGAAGTAGAAGAAACGAAAGAATTTGCAGTTCTTGATGAACGTTTCTTAGAACAACCGGCATTTGCTATGCAGCTTTGCAGAAATACAGCAATTAAAATGGCAGAAACAGCAAGAGATGCATTTTTCCTTGCACTAGACAATTTGACAGAATTTAGTGAAGAAAAAGTGGAAAAAATTTTAGAAATGGAATCCATTGTAGACCGTTATGAAGATGCACTTGGTTCTTATTTAGTAAAATTAAATAATAAAGTTTTGACACAAGAAGACAACCATACACTTTCTGTATTGTTGCATTGTATTAATGATTATGAACGTATTTCAGACCATGCAACAAATTTAGCAGATTGTGCAAAATCCATGAATAAAAAACAATTACAATTTTCACCAAATGCATTAAAAGAATTGGAAGTATTTACAGCAGCAGTTCATGAAATTGTAGAAACTTCTGTAGATGTATTTAAAAAGAATGATATTGAAAATGCAAAAATGGTAGAACCATTAGAACAAGTTATTAATGGTTTAAACGCAGAAATCAAAAAACGTCACATCAAACGTCTTCGTAAAGGAAAATGTACAATTGAAATGGGAATTATTTTACAAGATGTTTTGACAAACTTAGAACGTATTGCAGACCATTGTTCAAATATTGCAGTATGTATTATTGAAGTAAAAGAAGATACACTTGGAGCTCATGGTTATCTGATTGGATTAAGAGAAAATAATGCAAAATGGTTTACAAATGCCGTTTATGTATTAAAAGATAAATATAAACTTCCAGAAGTTACAATTGATGAGGAAGAATCTTATGTAGTTAATATAAATACAAATAAAGGTATATCCGAAAAAACAGAGTCTGAGAAAAAAGAGAAATCCAAAGGCAAATCAAAAGATAAAGATAAAAAGAAAAAATAGTATTGAATGAAGGAAATTATGGCTTATATATACATTGTAGAAGATGACAATAATATTCGTGAAATAGAAACAATTGCATTAAAAAACAGTAATTATGAAGTAGAAGCTTTTTCCAATGCGAAATCTTTTTATAAAAAAATAGAAACTACACTTCCGGACCTTGTAATTTTAGATATTATGCTTCCTGATGAAAGTGGTTACGATATTATCAAAAAATTACGAAATAATCCTTCTACAAAAAAACTTCCTGTTATTATGGTAACGGCAAAAACAAGTGAAATGGATATGATAAAAGGTTTAGATGAAGGAGCAGATGATTATATTAAAAAACCATTTTCTGTTATGGAATTAATTAGTCGTGTAAAAGCACTACTTAGAAGAACGATTTCTGAAGAAGGCATTTTACAGTTAGGAGAAATTCGACTGGACCATGAGCGACATATCGTTTATGTAAATGAACAGCGTGTGGAACTTACCTTTAAGGAATATGAATTGTTAAGACTTTTATTGACAAACGTAGGAATTGTTTTGTCCAGAGATGTGATTATGCATCATGTTTGGGGAACGAATTTTGAAGGTGAAACACGTACTGTAGATATGCATATTAAAACACTTCGTCAAAAATTAGGAGAAGTAGGAAGTCAAATAAAAACAGTTCGAAATGTAGGGTATAAATTAGTATCAAAATCCTCGTAGTTTACTACGGGGATTTTTTGATATTTGAACATGGAATATAAAGAGATTTATACTTACAAATAAAATAGTATAATATATGAAAAAATGTTATTTATATGGAAAGTATCAGGAAAAAGGAGACAGATATCTTGAAAAGAAAGATTAATATTCGTTTAATTGGAATTGCATTACTTGCTATGTTAGTTACTCTATTTGGAGTTAGTAGCATTTATTATCATTTATTTCAAAAACAAGTCAGACGAGATTTACACATTTTTGCAAAAATATTAGTAGATTCCAATTTATTTCAAAAGGATAAAGTAGAAGAACTTGTATTTGATTCTTCGGATATTCGTATTACATGGATAGATAATAATGGAGATGTATTATATGATAATTGGGCATCAAAAGAAACAATGGAAAATCATTTAGAACGTCCCGAAGTAAAAAAGGCATTTGAAACCGGAAAAGGAACTTCTATTCGTGTATCAGATACATTTCAGATAAATACGTATTATTATGCACTTCAAATGAAAGATAATACGGTGATTCGTGTAGCAATGAATATTAAAAGTATGTTAAGTATTATTTTTACCTTTTTACCATTTATATTTTTAATAGTTGGTATGATTGTTGTGTTATGTATTTTTATAGCAGATTATCTTACAAAAAGAATTTTACGTCCGATTAATATTTTAACAGAAAATTTAGAAGTTCCAACAGAATCAACAATGGATAAAGAAGTTTATAAAGAGTTAATTCCATTTATGGAAACAATTCGTGTACAACATGAAAATATTTTAGCTGCTGCTAAAATGCGTCAGGATTTTACGGCAAATGTTTCGCATGAATTAAAAACACCACTTACAGCAATTGCAGGTTATGCAGAACTTATTGAAACCGGTATGGCAGATGAAGCAAAAGGAATGAAATTTGCAGGAGAAATTCGTAAGAATTCCGATAGACTTTTAACTTTAATTAATGATATTATTCGTTTGTCAGAATTAGATAGCATTGAAGATTTTACCAAAACAGAGATGATGGATTTATACGCTTTGGCAGAAGATTGTTCTGAAAATTTAAGAGTAAATGCAAAACGCAGAGGAATTTCCTTTACATTAAGAGGAAGTAAGTGTATGATTCGAGGGAATGTTGATATGATGCATAAATTAATAGAGAATTTATGTGAAAATGCAATTCGTTACAATAATGAGAGTGGATATGTTATTTTAACAGTTACTTCGGAAAATGGGAAAAATTGTCTTATTGTAGAAGATAATGGAATTGGAATTTCAAAAGAACATCAGGAACGTGTATTTGAACGCTTTTATAGAGTTGATAAAAGTCGTTCGAAAGAAACCGGTGGAACAGGTCTTGGTCTTGCGATTGTAAAGCATATTGTGGCGATTCATGGAGCATCTATTTCTTTAGAAAGTGAAGTAGGAAAAGGAACAAAAGTTACAGTTGTCTTTTAATTTTATATTATAGCGTGGATTCTGTAATTATAAAGTGCTTTTTGGAGCAAGTAAAATATAATTAGTTTTGTATAAGTTTTGGCATTTGTTTAATTAAGAATTATTAGAAAAGATGTATGGTAAATGAGAAAGAGTGATTTTTATTTATAGTATGAAAAGTATCATGTTATAATTAAAAATTAGAAAAAAGTATGATAGAAAAGGAGGAATGTATGGACGTATTTGAGTGTAAATACATTCATACAACAAAATAATGAAAGATTATATAGCAAAGCTTTTGATGTATGGCGATTTAGATGAAAATGAAATTCTCTATCAACTGGGAGAAATTTTCGCAGATTTTAAAGAGGCGTATACTTATAGTAGAGCAAATGAAAATGATTTTATTCGCAGAATTTATACACAAGTAAAACGATTATTAAAACTGGCAACTGATTATGGATTTGATGATAATTTATGGCATAATTATTTGACATTTTATTTAATGATGAATGAAAATCCGTTTAGTATTACTTGTGAAAAAACAGGGGCAAGTGAAGGAACGGTAAATACATTTGTAAAATATGATTTTTATATGTTTAAAGAATTGTTTGATTATAATTTTTCAGACATAGAAATAAGACTTGGCATTCATTGTTTTTCCGAAATTTCAAATTATAAAGCCATTGTAAAAAAAGAGTTTATGTACAATAAAAATGTTAGCGAAAAAGTGCGTGCTTTGAGCAAACAATTAGAACAGACAAAAAATCAAAATGAATTTTTTGAGGTTATGACCAAGTTTTACAAAGATTATGGTGTAGGAATGTTTGGTATGAATAAGGCATTTCGAATTGAAGAAAAAGCAAGTGGTGGTATTGCGTTTAAACCTATTAACAATATGGAAGCTGTTACTTTAGATGATTTAATCGGTTATGAAATTCAAAAGAAAAAACTCGTAGATAATACAGAAGCATTTGTAAAAGGAAAAAAAGCAAATAATGTGCTTTTATTTGGTGATAGTGGTACAGGAAAGTCAACAAGTATTAAGGCAATTGTTAATCAGTATTATGATGACGGACTTCGCATGATTGAAATTTACAAACATCAGTTTAAGTATTTATCAACTGTTATTTCCGAAATTAAAAATCGCAATTATAAATTTATTATTTATATGGACGATTTGTCGTTTGAAGAATTTGAAATTGAGTATAAATATTTAAAAGCAGTTATTGAAGGTGGGGTAGAAACAAGACCGGATAATATTTTAATTTATGCAACTTCCAATCGCCGTCATTTAATTAAAGAAACATGGAAAGACAGAAATGACATGGATACTACAAATGATAAACATCACTCCGATACTATGGAAGAAAAACTTTCTCTTGTGAATCGTTTTGGCGTTACTATTAGTTATTCTAAGCCAAGTCAAAAAGAATACTTTAATATTGTAATTGGGCTTGCAAGAAAAGAGGGCATTACCATGTCGGATGAAAAACTAAAAGCAGAAGCAAATAAGTGGGAATTAAGTCATGGTGGACTTTCAGGCAGAACAGCACAACAATTTGTAAATTATTTATTAGGAATGGAAAATCAAGACAAAAATCGTCTTGAGGAAAGATAGAGAAATAATAAAGAAAAATAAATTATTTTATGATTATATTTCAGATAGAAAAGAATGTTAGTTGAATAATAACAAAATAATTTATAAAATAAGAGATAAAGATGGAATAAATTATTTAAAGTCTTTTTTAGATTTATCAAATTTATTGAAATAGATGAAACTAGAAACAGGAGGAACTATGTTATATCAGATTTCAAATGGTGCTGTCGTATTTGGCGACAATGTCATTTTGCATGATATTTATTTTGAAATTAGAAATACAGAAAAAATTGCAGTTGTAGGTCGAAATGGTTGTGGAAAAACAACACTTTTAAAGTTAATTTCAGGAGAAGTCGAATTATATCAGGAAGATGGTGACGAAGGCACAATTGCAATGGCAGGAAAGCCACAAATCGGCTACTTAAAACAAATTGCATTTGATGACCCAAGTATTACCTTAGAGAAAGAAATTCGAAAAGTATTTGCTCCAATGATTGCTATGAAAAAGCAAGTGGAAGATTTGGCAAAAATATTAGAAACCGACCATTCGGAAGAAAAAGTAAAAGCATATACAAATTTGGAAGAAAAATTTCGTGAAGCAGGTGGATATTATTTTGAAAAAGAATATGAAGTTTTGATTCGCAAATTTGGTTTTTCAGAAG
This sequence comes from Lachnospiraceae bacterium, assembly GCA_017523185.1. The sequence goes on from JAFWXB010000165.1 coordinate 10,539, forward strand.
AAGAACGTAAAAAACCATTAAGTGAATTTTCCGGTGGACAACAAACAAAAATTGCATTTATTAAGTTATTATTGAGTAAACCGGATATTTTACTTTTGGACGAACCTACAAACCATTTGGATATTACAACGATTGAGTGGTTAGAAGGTTATTTAAAAAATTATCCAAAGGCAGTTGTTGTAGTATCGCATGACCGTATGTTTTTAGATAATATTGTAGATGTGGTATATGAAATTGAATATGGCACAGCAAAGCGTTATGTTGGTAATTACAGTACATTTATGGAACGCAAAAAAGAAAATTATAAGAAGCAATTAAAAGACCATTTGGCACAACAAAAAGAAATTGAACGCTTACAGCGTATGGTAGATAGGTTCAAAGGAAAACCGACAAAAGTTTCTATGGCACGTTCTAAACAAAAAGCAATTGAACATATGGAAATTATCAATGCACCTGACCGATATGACAATAAGACATTTCGTGCTAATTTTCAGCCAAAAGTCGAAACAGGAAATGATGTACTTATGGTACAAAATTTGGAAATTGGATATGAACAACCACTTTCTACTGTTACATTTGACTTAAAAAAAGGCGAAAAATTAGGCATTTTAGGTGGAAATGGTCTTGGAAAATCTACATTTTTAAAGACGATTGTGGATAAAATTCCTGCTCTTTCCGGCGAATATAAATATGGTGTTCATGTACAAATTGGATATTTTGACCAGCAAATGGCAATGTATCAAAGCAATAAAACAGTTTTAGACGATTATTGGGACGAGTTTCCTACATTGACAGAAACAGAAGTTCGCAATGCATTAGGAGCATTTCTTTTTACAGGCGAAGAAGTGTTTAAAAATATTCATATGCTTTCGGGTGGTGAAAAAGTGCGTCTTGCATTATGTAAAATTTTAAAAAGACAGCCAAACGTGCTTATTCTTGACGAACCGACAAACCATATGGATATTATTGGAAAAGAAACATTAGAAACTATGTTAAAAGATTTTAAAGGTACATTGATTTTTGTATCTCATGACCGTTACTTTGTAAAACAAGTAGCAACACAACTTTTAGTATTTGAAGACGGTACAACCAATTTATATCGTTTTGGATATGAAGAATATCAGGAAAAATTGGATAGAGAAGCAGAATTAGAAAATAATACGTATAAGTCAACAATGGAATTAGGTGGACTTATCAGTAATAAAGGTATTGGTTTTGCAAAAAATGCATCATCTGCTATGAATAGTGGAACTATATCTTCTAATGGAACAAATGCAGGAGAAGTTTCTTCTAATTTAACAGGTGGTAAAAAGGTATATTATAATCCTGGTAAAGAGCGTTCAAAATTAGAAAAAAAAGTAAAACGTGCAGAAGAAGAACTTGCAGTAAAAGAAGAAAAATTAGAGGTCTTAAAATCAGAACTATTAAAACCGGAATATCAGTCAAATTATTCAAAGTTGACATAAATACAAGCACAGATAGATGCAATGGAAGAAGAAATTATGGCAGATATGGAAGTTTGGGAGGACTTGTCATCACAGTTGGAAGAATTATTGGGATAAAGTTATAGTAATTTTTCCGTTTATGTATATAAAAAATTAAATTGGCGTAAATGTTTTGTGTATTTGTATGATAAATAAGTGAGTGAGCTTTTATAAATTTATAGTGATTTTTTGTAGAAAAAGATAGAATAATCTGACAATTAAGATAATTTTGTTAAATTGAATAAAATACTTTACGAATTAACTGGAGTTGTAGTATAATATAACTATGATATAAAACGATATATGTTTTATATTAAATAACTGCAAAGGGAGTTGACCACATGAGAATAACAATTACCGGAAGAAACATTGACTTAACAGAAGGACTGAAAACTGCAGTAGAGGAAAAATTAAGCAAACTTGAAAAGTATTTTAAACCGGACACAGATGTATTTGTTACATTAAGTGTAGAAAAAGACCGTCAGAAAGTGGAAGTAACCATTCCAACAAAAGGTCATATGATTCGTTCAGAACAAGTAAGCAATGATATGTATATATCCATTGATTTAGTAGAAGAAGCCATTGAAAAACAATTATTAAAATATAGAACTAAGATTGTTTCTAAGAAATTAAATGCAGCTGCAAACTTCAAAGCAGAATATTTAGCTGAACCGGAAGAAGATGAAGAAGAAGTAAAAATTGTTCGTACTAAGACATATGATTTAAAACCAATGTATCCGGAAGATGCTTGTATTCAAATGGAATTATTAGGACATGATTTCTTTGTATTCGTAAATGCAGAAACCGATGCAGTAAATGTAGTATATAAAAGAAAAGCAAATACATACGGAATTATTGAACCGGAATAAAACCTATAAAGCCGTACAACCCAGTTAATAAAGGGTTGTATGGCTCTTTTTTTGTATATTGATACTAATTTGATACTAAAGTTTGCAATTTTTCTACAAGTGCAACTTGCTTATTTGGATATAAATGAGAATATGTATTAAGTGTAGTTTCTACTTTTTCGTGTCCAAGACGTTCAGCAATGAGTAATGGACTAAAGCCAAGTTCAATAAGAAGTGAAGCGTGTGAATGTCGCAAGTCATGTACACGAATTTTTTTAACATTTGCTTTTTTAGCAATACGTGTCATCTCATGTTGTAGAAAACGGTGTGTGTGTAGAAATACTCTATCATTCATATTAGGTTTATAAAGTGTATCTTTATATTTTTTAATAATTTCAGCTAAATAATCAAATATCATAATAGTTCTTATGCTTTTTGGTGTTTTTGGCTTTGTGATAACATCTGCTTTTTCTATTCTGTGATAGGATTTATCAATATTTATAGTCTGATTTTCAAAATCAATGTCTTTCCAAGTAAGAGCCAGTAATTCACCAGTTCGAATACCGGTATAATACAAAAATGTGAAATGCAGTATAAGATTCTATATTATCATCAGTATAAGATAATAGAGTGTTTTGCCATTGTCTAACATGAACCGGTTTTATCTCTGAAAGAATCATTTCTCCGAAAAATGGTATAATTTTTTCATTAATGAGAAATTTTTTATTACAAATAGTATTTGGGCGTAAGCGTTCGCTTATATCTTGATAATATTGTTCCACGAAGTTTTTGAATTTGATATTTACATCAAGTGCTTTACTTTCCAAAAAGTTTCTTTCCCATTCTTTCGCTTCACGTTGGAGTTTAAAACCACGTTTCATTTTTTGTTTGCGTATTCCATTTACGTCTTCATAATAGAATTTGCAATACCAAGTATTTGTGTTTTCATCTTTGTAAATTGGCATAAAAAAATCAGTCCTTTCTTAAAAAATGGTGCATTTAACAAAGAACTGTGGTACAATAACCTTGGTTAGGGGGTATTGTGCAGTTCTCTGTATAATATCTATGAAATTCGCTTCTGTTGGTAGCAGGAGCGTTTTTCTTTTATAGGTGCCGAAATTTCGGCGTCTTAAGGGGTGTCTAACATAGACACTCCCTATTTTTTTTCGCTCCACCATTTTGGGGAGTGAGTTTTTATGAAAGTGGTCTACTCTTTATGTTAAGGTGTACAAATTTGTACATCTTAATATATCTTAGAAAAATCTATTTCCAAATCTTCATAAATTCCAACTTTTACACAATCGGCAAATGTGTAATCTTCATTGTCATTTGTTTCAAAATTATATATTCTAATTTGATTTTTTAATGGGTCCACAATCCAATATTCACGTACACCAGCATTGCAATATTTGAATAATTTAACCATATAATCTAATTTTTTACTACTTGGAGAAACAATCTCTATTATCCAATCAGGTGCACCATTGCAACCTTTGTCGGTAAGTTTGGTTTTATCACAGATAACGGATATATCCGGTTCTACATAGTTTGTATTGTCTTTGGTTAAAAATACAGCAAATGGAGCAGGAATTATTTCGCATTTTCCGTTTTTTGAGCGAATATAACTGCCTATTTCAATGTGTAAAAATGATAGTATTTTTTGATGTTTATAGCTTGGTGGTGACATATTATAAATAACACCGTCAATCAGTTCTGCACGTTCTCCATCAGGGAGCGAATAAATATAGTCGGTTGTATAAGTTTGTTGTTTTGGTAATGGCATAGGAAACCACCTTTCTATTTTTGATTTTTTACTGGTAGCCATTTAGCTTTTAGTGCAGCAGTTAAAGTAACAAATAGATTTTTGCGTTGGTTACTATTCGTATTTTGGTACGAGTGGTTATAACTGCTGAATTTTCAGCAATGAATAACGAACGGAATTTTGCGTTGAGTTACTGAGCTGAATTTTCAGCCGACTAACAGCGAGCCGAATTTTCGGCTGGCGAATCGGTTCACTTTCTACGTTTGAAACGGATAAATTATCATCTTATAGCCATTTGGCTTTTAGATGGCTGTTTCTTCTTGTGTGTAACGTGGTATTTCAGTTAATTCTTGGACACGTTTTGCAGCTTCTTTTTGCCCTGATTTATTTAATTTTCTAAAATTTTGCAAAATTTCTAAATCAAGGTTTTTAGTATCATCTGCAAAATATTCTTCAAGCTCTTTTTGAACATGATTTAAACTTTCAAGTTCTTTTTTCAGGTAAGTAACCTTTTTTACTGTTTCAATATCAACCTCTAAAAAATCATAGTAATCAAATCCTAGAGCTTCTGCTATTTTTATTATAGTTTCAGTTTTGGGAATTCTTTTTCCACTTTCATATTGTGCGATTTGCTGCTGAGTTATTCCGAGTTTTTCGCCTAATTCTTTTTGCGTAAGTTTGGCTTCTAATCTTCGTTTTTTTAATTGTTCTCCAATCGTCATATATATATCCTCCTTTAATAACATAACACGTTTACAAGCAAAAAACAAGCAAAATGTTGTAAAAAAAGTATTGACACAAGCAATTGATTGTTGTATATATAATACAAGACAAGCATTTGTCTGTATAATATTAGAAAGTGAGGTGTAAAAAATGAAATGTAGACTTGATACAAGAAAAATCTATATGGCAATGGCAGAAAAAGGCTTAACAGCAACAGATATTGCTAAAAGTGGTGAAGTTACGCAACAAGCCATAAGTAGTGCCTTAAATGGAAAAATTGTTGGTCGTGTTAAAGTTGTACCAGCTATTTGTAAAGCGTTAGATTTATCAGCAAAAGACATTGTTATTATCGAAGATTAGAAAGGCGAGCAATATGAAATTAAAAGATGTATTGAACAAATTTACAAACTCCGATTTCTTATTGACCTGAAAACTTTGGCTTTATGTTATCTCATAAGTGTGCGTGTTGTGCACCGACACAGTTAGAGAGTTATAAAACACACCAAGACCCACCGGGGATTGACGGAACTTTGGTGGAGGGTCGTATTGTATATGATGCGTTTGTATTTGAAAATAAAGCAAAAGCAATCTATTACCAAGAAATGACTGTATAAAAAAAGGCTCGGTACTTTATTGTGCCGAGCTTCATTTATAGAAAGTGATATTCTATGATTTATAATTTAAAGGTTTTCAATAATTGGGGCTTATGTCCTAAATGTGGAAAGAAGTGTATAAAATTAAATCAAGACACTATTTTGATAAATTATCCTATGTTCTGCAAAGTATGCAAAAAAGAGTATCTTGTGTCATGGAAATATAATAATTATTGATACTACAATGATACTAAAAAAGTTATGAAATATAAAAAATGGGTGTAAAATATGCGTTTTTTAAATGAAAAGCAACGAAAAATATAGCAAAAATTAGAAAAAATTTGTTAGAAC
>JAFWXB010000166.1 GCA_017523185.1 Lachnospiraceae bacterium
ACAAAGACTGCTTTAAAGCTTGCAGATTATGTAATTACAGAAGCAGGCTTCGGTGCAGACCTTGGTGCAGAAAAGTTCTTTGATATTAAATGTCGTAAAGCAGGTCTTGCTCCAGATGCAGTTGTACTTGTTGCAACAATCAGAGCACTTAAATACAATGGTGGTGTAGCAAAAGCTGATCCTAATGCTGAAAATCTTGATGCACTTGCAAAAGGTATCGTAAACCTTGAAAAACATATTGAAAACTTACAGAAATACGGTGTTCCGGTTGTAGTAACTTTAAACTCTTTCGTATCCGATACCAAAGCAGAAACCGATTTTGTAGAAAACTTCTGCCGTGAAAGAGGATGTGAATTTGCTTTATCTGAAGTTTGGGAAAAAGGTGGCGAAGGCGGTGTCGCTTTAGCAGAAAAAGTTCTTGAAACTTTAGAAACAAAAGAAAGCAATTTCAAAGTATTATACGAAGATGACCTTTCTTTAAAAGAAAAAATCGAAACAGTAGCAAGAGAAATCTATGGTGCAGATGGCGTTACATACTCTGCTGCTGCTGAAAAAGAATTGAAACGTATTACAGACCTTGGCATGGGCAACCTTCCGGTATGTATGGCAAAAACACAGTATTCTTTATCTGACGATGCATCAAAACTTGGTCGTACAAGTGGATTTACTATTAATGTGCGTGAAGTATAAGTATCTGCAGGCGCTGGTTTTGTGGTTGCAATCAATGGTGCAATTATGACAATGCCGGGTCTTCCAAAGAAGCCTGCTGCATTTGGCATTGATGTAAATGAAGAAGGTGTAATTACAGGATTATTCTAAAGAAAATGTTGATATTTTAAAAGCGAATCCTAATTAAGAAAGGTATACAGATAGTATTATGGCACAGATAATCAATGGAAAATTGATTGCACAGACAATCAAAGATGAATTAAAACAAGAAGTAGCAGAATTAAAAGAAGCAGGAAAAAACTGTTGTTTGGCAGTTATCCAAGTAGGAAATGACCCTGCTTCTACCGTATATGTTTCTAACAAGAAAAAGGCTTGTGAATATATTGGAATTGCATCTCTTGCTTATGAACTTCCGGAAGAAACTACAGAAGAAGAATTACTTGCAATTATTGATAAATTAAATGAAGACGAAAATGTACATGGTATTTTATGCCAACTTCCATTACCTCGTCATATCAATGAAAAAACGATTTTAAATCGCATTTCACCAAAGAAAGACGTAGACGGCTTCCACCCACAGAATGTAGGTGCATTAGTAGTAGGTGATTTTGGTTTCGTTTCTTGTACCCCTGCAGGTATTATCGAGCTTTTGAAACGTTCTGGTGTAGAAATGGAAGGAAAATCCTGCGTAGTAGTGGGACGTAGCAATATTGTAGGAAAACCAATGGCACTTTTGATGCTTCGTGAAAATGCTACCGTTACGGTTTGTCATTCCAGAACAAAGAATTTAAAAGAAGTTTGCAAACAGGCAGATATTTTAATCGTAGCAATCGGTAAACCACAGTATATCACAAAAGAATATGTAAAAGAAGGTGCAGTTGTTATTGATGTAGGTATTCACCGTGATGAAAACAATAAGTTATGTGGTGATGTCAATTATGCAGAAGTAGAGCCAATCTGTTCTAAGATTACACCAGTTCCGGGTGGTGTAGGTCCAATGACTATCTGCATGTTAATGAAAAACTGTGTAGAAGCAATGAAATATTTCGTATAGAACATAGATAATTCTTAAAGGTGAGCAACTATGAAATGTATTAAATGCGGGAGAGAAGCACGTTCTGAGCTGAAAACTTGTCCTTACTGTGGACAAAATCTTCAGATAGTTCCGGATTACAGCATTTATGATGAAGATGACATCAATGTTATGATGAAGGAAACGGATACAACAGCAAAAAGTACAAGAGTGTATATGGAAAACGAAGGAAAAGAGAAAGAAGCCAAAGAGAAAGAACGTGCAAGAAGAACTGCAGAAGCAAAGAAAAAACAACAACTGAGATTAACGATTATTTCCGTAGCAACACTTTGTGTTTCTTTAATCGTGCTTGCAGTTGTTGTAAAGACCACGATTGATAAGAAAAATAATAATTCTTATGAATATCAAATGAAAAAAGCAGATAG
>JAFWXB010000167.1 GCA_017523185.1 Lachnospiraceae bacterium
ATAAGATGATGAGCCCAGATGATATAGCAGCGTTGTTGGCAAATATGACAGAAGAACCAAAGTCAGAACCAGTTGTAGAAGAAAAACCACCAATGCCGGATTTATCAGACCCAAATAAGGCAATGAGCCCAGACGAAATCGCAGCATTATTTGCAAATATGACAGGTGCAGATGCAGTAGAAGAAATGGTAAAAGAAGAACCAATAGTAGAAGAAAAACCACCAATGCCGGATTTATCCAATCCAAATAAGGTAATGACACCAGATGAAATCGCAGCATTGATAGCAAATATGTAAAATGTAAGTTTGGTAATTGAAATATTTTATAAAAATTGTAAAGAAAACCATAGAAATATTCTATAAAACATATAGTTTTATAATTAAAGCTATATGTTTAGCAATTTGTCAAATTTATGTTAATATAGTAGAGTTAAAATGTTTCACGTGAAACATTTTATCAGAAAATGTCATAAAATTTTTAGTTTTAGCTGTGGAGAGTGCTTAAAAGAGCTGTTACAAAATAGTAATAGCTCTTTTTTATGTTAAAATAATAAAGGAGTATTACTTTAGAACTAAAAAGTAGTTATCTTGTAATACTCCCTTATAAAATGGATATTTATATTTTACTACATTGTGTAGATAAAATATAATTATTTTTTAATTTTTATTAACTGACGATTAAGCTGTGCCATATCTTTTGCAGAAATTTCTCCACCAATTGTAGAGAATTCACTAATCTTACGGAATCCCATCATATCACGAAGTGTAGTAAGCATAGATGCCATAGTAAGGTTACCTAATTTCATAAACCAACCTTTTACAATTTTGAAACATTCTTCGTTGCTAAGGAGTTCACCTGCTGTATCTTCAATAGAGAAATATCCATCAATAACTTCAATTTCTTCACTATCGTCATTGTCTGCAATATCATCAAACCAGTTACCTGCTGCCATAGCTGCTGCAATATCCGGTAATGTGTAATCTGCATTATGTTCTGCAACACCATTTAATGTGATAGTATCTTCAAGGTCACCGGCTTTTGCTGTTACTGTATTTGCACCATCATTTAATGCTACGTTTTCAAATACAACTGCGTGGTCTGTAACTGCTTTTGTTTCTATTTCTGTACCGTTTACGATTAATGTAACTTCATCTGCGTTTGTATAAACAGTAACATTTCTTTCTTCCGGTGCTCTATCTGCGAAACGACGGCTTGCAATATATACCATTGGTTCCGGATTCCAGAATGCTTTGTAAATATAGAATGCGTCTTTCTTTAATTTACGGTCATATGTAATAAGACCTTTGTTGTTACGTCCAACAACGCCACCTTCATTACGAGCGTCAGCAGCAAAGTCGAAGCAGTTCCATACATGGGTACTCCAAAGGTATGGACGAGTTGCAAATGTTTTTAACATTTCATGGTGATAGTAAGAAGCATATTCTTCTGTGTAGTCATGGTTCATAGGAGTTGCAGAATGCCATTTTACAATGTTTTCTACACCATATTCAGATACACCAAGAGCTACAGATGGATTTAATTCATGGAATTTGTCAAACCATGGTCCGTTTTGAGCAACATCTCCGCCATACCATCCGAAGTAGTGGTTGTAACTTACGATATCTGTCATGTAAACATGTTCAGAATTCATAGGTGTTCCGGAAACTTCTGCAATTGTAGTAAGACGGCTTGGGTCCATAGATTTTGCAAGTTCATTCAAATCTCTTAAGTTTTTGCGTAATGGTTCGTTGTCAGCACCAATAAGGATTTCGTTTGCAATACCCCAAAAGAAGATGGAAGGATGGTTGTAGTTTTGTGCTACAAGTTCAATCATCTGGCTGATAGTATTTTCATATGCTTCTTCACTTGGAATAAATTTAGAGATAAATGGAATTTCTGCCCAAAGAGCAAAACCTGTTTTATCACATAAATCATAGAAATACTGGTCATGCTGATAGTGTGCAAGACGAATTGTATTTGCACCTAATTCTTTGATTAAAGAAATATCTTCTGCATGGTCTTCTTTAGAAATTGCCCAACCTTTGTCTAAACGGTCTTGGTGACGAGATACACCACGAAGTGGAACATTTTTGCCATTTAACCAGAAACCTGTATTTGGGTCAACATGGAAAGAACGATATCCATAAGTAACTTCTACAGTATCAAGAATTTCATCATCTTTTACGATTTTAGCAACTGCTGTATAGCAATATGGGTCAGCCATACCATTCCAAAGATGTGGTTGTTGTAAATCAATAAGAATATGTGCATGGTCAGAAGCCTCTACACCACCTGTAGCAACAACATTGCCATCTGCATCTTTTAATTCTACAGAAATAAACGCATCATCTGCATTTACAGGGAATAAATCAAGACGTGTATTTCCTGAACAATGTGGAGTAACAAATACACCTGCAGTACCATCTTTTAATAAGTCAAAATGAGCATTATTTACTTCGATAAAGTTTACATCACGATATAATCCACCATAGAATGTAAAGTCAGCAGTCTGAGGATAAATATCACTTACAGCATTGCTTACAACAACAGTAAGTACGTTTCCTGTTGCTTTCATAGCAGGTGTTAAGTCATAACGGAATGTGGAAAATCCACCTTTGTGTGTTCCGAGTTCACGTCCGTTACAGTAAACAGTAGCTACATGGTTTGCACCTTGTAATTCAATATACTGTTTTTTGCCGGCAGTTGGATTTGGAAGGTCAATTTCATAAGTTCCAATTCCACGCCAGTAGTCATTACCACCATCTTGTCCGTCAAACGCGTTCCAAGTATGTGGTAAAGCAATTGTTGCCATAGCTTCCCCTTGTTTTGCAAAGCGAGCTTCTGTCATAAGAGTAATGTTTCGCATTGGTTTTGTCTCCTTTCCCTTAATACGGATATATAATCCATAATTTAAACAAATATTCACAATACTTTTTTATTATTTGTTTATAACCGATATTTCATATAAAAAAATTATATAGTAGAAACATAAAATTTAATATTTTTCTATATTCAAAAGATTTGATTCACTTAGTTTCCATATAAATAATTTGTTTATGATTTGTCAGTTAAAACAAAAATATTGATAAAAAAATTGTATCATGTGACGAAAAAACTTACAAGAGAAAAATATGATGTTGGTAAAAATATACAAAAAAATAAAATTATAATTTAATTAATTTATTGGATTTGCAATAATAAATTTTAAAATGTCTACCATTTTTTGCATAGCAGTTACACTTACATGTTCATATGGTCCATGAACAGCGTATCCACCTGTTCCGAGGTTTGGACATGGAAGACCCATAAACGAAAGTCTTGCACCATCTGTACCACCACGAACAGGACAAGAAACAGGTTCAAGCCCAACAGAACGAATTGCATCTTTGGCAAGGTCTACAATATACATTTGTTTTTCAATGATAGAAAGCATATTGGAATAAGAATGTTTAATGTTAAGTATCACAGTACCTTCTCCATATTTTTCATTGAATTTTTGTTCTAAAGAACGTAAAAGGTCTAGGCGAGATTCAAATATTGTTTTGTCGTGGTCGCGCACAATATAAGAAAGTTTTGTACATACAACATCTCCTTTGAGGTCATTTAAGTGGAAAAATCCTTCTCTGTCTTCTGTATGAGCAGGAGTTTCTTTTTCAGGAAGGCTCATTGCCAGTTCACAACCAATTAAAGCTGCATTTACCATAACATCTTTGGCTTCGCCAGGATGAACACTAATTCCATTAATTGTGAAAATAGCACTTGCAGCGTTAAAGTTTTCATACGCAATATCGCCTTCATAAGCACCATCAACTGTATATGCATAATCTGCTTTAAAATATTCAAAATCAAAATTGTTTGTTCCCATTGCAACTTCTTCGTCTGGTGTAAAGCATACCCAAATATCGCCATGTGGAATATTATTTTTTTTGATTTCATCAATTGCTGTTACAATTTCTGCAATACCTGCTTTATCGTCGGCACCAAGTAAAGTTGTACCATCTGTAGTAATTAAACGATGTCCTTTTAAGGTAGTTAAATGTGGAAAATCGGATACTTTTAAATAGGTATTACTTCCTTTTAATAAAATATTAGTTCCATCATAACATGGAATAATTTGTGGTTTTGGGTGTTCTGCCGGAAAATCAGGAGAAGTATCCATATGTGCAATAAGACCAATTGCTTTTTTATCTTCCATTCCTTTTGTAGCAGGCAAAAGTCCGTAAACATAACAAGTATTACTTAAATGTACATTGATAAGTCCAATTTCTTTTAATTCTGCTTCTAATACACGAGCAAGTGCAAATTGTTGCTCTGTTGTTGGATTTTGTGTGCCTTCCGGATTTGAGGAAGTACAATATGATACATAATTTAAAAATCTTTCTTCAAGTTTCATGCAAATTAAAGTCCTTTCTGCTATTTATTGTAAAAAAATTAAAAAAATACTTGCAATTCTTTCCTATATACTATATAATAAATTTTGCGTTTAGGAAAGTAAAAAATAATATTTGCGCCTTTAGCTCAGTTGGTAGAGCACCTGACTCTTAATCAGGGTGTCCAGGGTTCGAGCCCCTGAAGGCGCACGAATAAGTACCTATTTATTAGCAGAAGCTGGTAGATAGGTATTTTTGTAGGATTACGCATATTTATCATGTTGTTGCAAATATAAATGCGATAATATGATATTTTTTTGTTCCAAAAATGGATAAATGCAAAATGTAAGTGAACTAATCTTTTATCATTAAGATAAATTTCATATAACAAATACGAGATTAAGTAAAAAAATTTCAGCTTCTGAAATATTTATTTTCAGAAATTGAAATTTTTTCATAAATTTATTATTCTATTTTTTTTAATTTTCTAACTGGCTTATAAACCATCCATCTGCTTACCAATGTAACAATGAGTAGAATTACTATTTGTAGAAGTATAATTCTTTGTATCATTAATGTTTGATTCATTTCAAAGTTCCATATATTAGCTGAAAAATTTTGTTCTGTAGAAGTAATTTCAAAAAATTCTACTAATTTAAGGAATATTTGTTTGGAATATATTTTTATAAAATAAAAATATATTAAAGTAGATAATCCAGCAGTTGGAAATATAAGTATTAAGATTTCAATAAGTAATTTGCCTATTATATGGAAAGGCTGTTCTCCTAATATTTTATAAATTGCAATCATTTGTGAATGACTTCTTAACCATAAGATAATTAATAGTGACATAACAATAATACATAATATATATACACTATTAATTGTGAATGTTGACATTTGTTTTAACAATAGTATTACTTCTGACATTTGTATTTCTTGTGTAGAAATTGCATCCATAACCAAAGAGTTATCAATAGATGTTACTAAATTCGCAATGTATTCGCAGCTTTGTTGCATATTATTATAATTATCAACATAAAATTTCATAATTCGACAATCTAATATTCCGGTTAGTTCTACATAAGATGTATAATTACAAAATAAGAAACTATTTGGAGATATTGTGTAGTATCCTTGTTTATAGGTTTCAATTTGAGGACTTTGTAAAGTTTTATAAAGTCCTGTTATAGAAAAAGAATATACGTGTCCATTCCAATCTAATTGTAGAGAATCTCCAATAGATACACCATTACTATTAGCTAGATATTCATCTATTATTATTCCGGGTTCGTCATCTGTTGGAAATTTACCTTTTACTAATTGAAAGTGTTCATTGCGAAAATAGTCGTTATATTGTGTGTTGATATCTCCTATTAAATAAACATTTATAGAATCTTCTGTTAATTCTGCTCCTTTGTATGGTACATTGTAAAAATTTATAGGAGTACATTTTTGAATTTCTAAAATTCCATTATTATATGCAATAATATGTTTATTTTGTTTTGTTTTTTTTAAAATAGAGGACCAATTTTCAAGTTTTGAATATCCATCAATTTCAGTTACTATACTATAGCCTGATATATCTGCAAATGTATTATAAAAGCTGCTAATTGCAGAGTTTAGAAAGGTAGCAAAGGCACAAAAACTAACCAATAGAAACATTGTTGCTGAAATTAAAATGCTATAAAATGGTCTTCCAATAATTTCCATAATAGAATGCCAAATATTATTTCTCATCTTCTCCACCTATTTGATAACATATATCACAATTTTTTCTAACATAATCAGAATGGGTTACAACAATTACACATTTTCCTTGTTCATGTGCGATTTTTTGTAATAGTTCTACTATTTTTTTTGTAGTTTCTTTGTCTAAATTACCTGTAGGTTCATCAGCCAAAATATAATCAGCATTTGTTACAAGTGCACGGGCAATTGCAACTCTTTGTTGTTGTCCACCTGATAACTCTGTTACTCTACGAAGAATTTGACTTGATTCTAGTCCTATATTTAAAAGCTCTGTTGTACATTTTTCTTTTAGATGTTTTAATTGATTTTTTGGTGTGGAGATTTGTGCTGCTACCATAACATTTTCTAATGCAGACATATATGGAAATAGTTGATAGTCCTGAAAAATATATGAAACATATTTTTTTCGAAGATTCCTGTAGCCAATTTCTTTTATATTTATATTATCTAATAATACTTCTCCTTGGTCAGGTGATTCTAATCCTCCAAGTAAAGCTAAACATGTTGTTTTTCCAGAACCAGATGGTCCAAAAATTCCATATATTTTTCCTTTTTGAAATGAAAATGATATATTTTCAAAAACTTGAACTAAATTATGTTTGGTTCGGTATGCATATGAAACGTTTTTCATTTCTAGCATATGATTTCCTCCTAGTATAATAATGATGTAGTCAATTAAGACTACTTAGTTAATAAGTTTCTATAATCATTAGATAACAGAAGAAGGTGTTCTTCTTTCATCAGATGTTATTCATAATTAATTATCATGTCTGACGGTTCTTGATAGACATTAGATAAAACATAAGGTATTATCTTGTTTGGATAGGATAAAGAATGTTCATCTCCTATTAGTTGTTAGAATTTAATAACAGTTTTGGTCGTGTTGAAAAAACAGAGTGTAATGGCAAAAGGGATGAAATTAACCAACTAGATAATGTGATTTTGATTAAAGTTAATATATTGCTATTTGAAAAAAGCATATTTTTATTGATAGCAATTTGAAATCCCTGTCCTAAATTTGGTGTAAGATATCCTCCAGTTGCTTTAAATTGTGAATTATTAATTATATTCATACTAATATTATTGATAAGTTCACACATAATTTCTGAACTTAATTGATAAATTATTATTCCAAAAATAAAACCTCCAATTGTATAAAAAGCTGTAATGAATAAATATCTTCCCAGACACCAATATTTTGACTTACCTAATATAAGAAAAAGCCCTGTTTCTTTTTTATATTGATTTGCACATAAAGAAAATACTATCAAAATAATGATTTCTCCAATACAAAGTACAAAAATACATATTAAAGTGGAAGTTTTTTCCATTAAACCAACAATTCTACATTCTTCTTCCAGATATGTTGTGGTATTATCATAAATGGATACTTCTTGACCAAGCATAGCATGAAGATTATCTGCAACTTGTTGAAGATTACTAGCATCATCAATATATATTTCTCCTCCAGTTTTAGCAGAATATTCGAATTCCAATAGTTCAATTATGTAATCATAATCTACAAAGATAGTATTATAAGGACTATGAATATAAACAGATGTTCCTTCTTGATTATCTTCTAAAATTTCGAATTCTGAGTCTACTTTATAGATTCCACAAATTTCTAAATTTATAGTCTTTTCAGTTTGAGTTACAGTATATGAAATAGTATCTCCTATCTTTAGATGATTTAAATCTGCATATCTTTTTTCAATTAAAATTCCTTTGTTTTCATTATTAGGAAAATCTCCATCAATGATGGATACGGACTTTTCCCATCGGAATAATTGATACATTTGGGTATCCATATGAGCTAAAATTACCATCTTGTCAGCCATACCTCTTACGTCTGTTTTTGGTGTTATTCCAATATGTTCTTTTACGTTATTAGTATCTAATGGTTGAACTACAATTTCTTTCCAATTTCCTACACCTAAAACATGTTCCATTTTTTTGATTTTTTCATAATTTTCTTTTGTAAGATTGAGATTTTCATCATATATAAATAGTGCTGCTCCATTATAAGAAAAAGCATCTTTTTTTGCTTGTATCGCTATGCTATTTAAAAGAAGTCCTATCATTTCTCCCCAGAGAACAAATCCTATCATTAAAAAGAAAAGCATTGTTCTAATTTTATTTCTTCCTAAATATAACATCGTAGTCTTAAACATTTTTACATCATCCTTTTCTAAAATAAATATTTATTAAAACAGAAAAATGGAGCAACGCTCCATCTTCTGATAAAATTATTGTATTTTCACATAACTGGATGATTTTACATTGATATAAACAGTTTCATTTCTATTTGATAAATATGGCTGATAATATGCTGTTGAACCGGTTAATGTTTTAGAAACACTTTTGGAATAGGCATTTACTGTTCCTGTATAAAAAGGATAATTTGTTTTGGTAGAGTATTTCATAAAGCCAATACTAATTTGATTTCCCATTTCACCTAAATAAAACTGCATACTTTGAGTACCACCTTCAGTTAATTTATGTCCGGCAGTTTGTCCTTTTGGAAACCATCTCATGGAATATCCTGGAGTAACAGTACAATTTGTTAAATTAACTGTTGTTGTGGCAGCTTTTACAATACTGCTTGTACATCCAATTCCCATACAGCAACAGATTACTAATGCTAGTGCAAGTATTTTTCTGAATTTTTTCATTTGATATCCTCCAATCTTATTATAGCATTAATAAAAATACAATTTGTCTTAAATAGTCAAATATTACAATCACAACTGCAAAAAACATATTGCAATTAAATTTTAAGTTGTATATGGCATATAAATATTTTGAAAATTTATAACATAAAGCGTTTTATCATAATATCAAAATTTTCTATAAATGATAAAATGCATATGTAAAATTATATTTCATTCTAATAAAGTTAAATGTCATACTATGTATCAGCTGATAGTTTGTAATTTGGTATTTAAGATATTTCTAATAGTATATATTTTTGTTTCTTTTTCACATTGATTTTTAGATTCATTTTTGCTTGGTTTTTGTTAGTTTTTGGAAATTATTTTATTGTTTCTTGAATTTTTATATGTTATATTAATATGATTACTGTACATTCATATTTTATATTAATTGCTATTACAAATCATTCAACAGAGGCAGTTTGTAAAATTTGTGAAATGTTACCGGATGTTGTGATTTTAGATTTAGAATTACATAATGGAGAGGGAAGTGGTTTAACCATATTACATGAATTGCAATCATATTCATTAGTACATAAACCATACTTTTTGGTTACGACTAATAATTCAAGTTCTATTACGCATGAAACAGCTCGTGAATTAGGAGCAGATTATATTATGTCTAAACATCAAGAAGGATATTCTGAAAAAAGTGTATTGGATTTTCTTAGAATTTTAAAGAATACTATAAAAAAAAGTCATATAAAAATAAATGGAACAAATGGAACTGTAGAAACACCTGAACAACAAAAAAGGCGAATGATTCGTCGTATTACTCACAAGCTAAATCAAATAGGTATTAATCCAAAATCTATTGGATATACCTATTTGATAGAAGCAATTGAAATAGTATCCAAAGAGCATGTTTCTAATATATGCAATATTATTGCAGAGAAACACCATAAATCTTCTTCTAGTGTAGAAAGAGCCATGCAAAATGCTATTGAACGTGCATGGAAAACAGAGGATATTGATACGCTTTTACAATATTATACTGCAAGAATCAATCCTGCAAAAGGATGCCCAACACTTACAGAATTTTTGTATTATTATGCAAATCAAATTAAGAGTGAATATTAAATACCAAGAATTGATTTTATTGTTTCCCAAATTTTATCCATAAGAATCTCCTTTTTCTAAAAATATGTTATGATTTTAGAAAAAAAGAGAGAAATTTTAACTTTGATTTTGAGGTAAGCTTTTTTTTATGTTTTATTGTGTTTTATCAGAAAGGGTTTAGAATGGAATTAGCAGCTATACTTAAAAATTCTTGTTTGATTTTTTTAAGTATTTATATTTATGTTAAGATTTTAAATATTAAAAATACGAAAATGTCTTTTTGGTGTTCAGTTCCTATATGTATTTTAACAGGAGTTGCTACTGCATATGTAAATTCTATTGTACAAGGATTTTCACTTATTATCGTTGCTATTAGTGCTTTTATATACTGTAAAATAGCTTTTCATAAGAGTATGTATATTCATTTTTCTGCTTCTATTATTGCAACGGGGGTATGTTATTCGCTTTTAGGATTAGCAACCATATTATTATTGCCTGTAGAGTATATTTTAATCAAATTATGCAATATTTCTAATATTACTATTATTACTATTTTTATTATGCCTTTTGAGTTTATTTTAATTTATTTTCTTTTTAAGATAAAACGATTTCAAAAAGGTATTCCTAATTTTGAACATAGCTTTGTAAGTGAATTTGGCGTATTAATTAGTGTTTTAGTTTTAATGATTGGAGTTATTATTCCTCAAGATATGGAAATGAATGTATTTCTTTTTATTTATGTTCTTTTAATTTTATCTTCTATCGTTTTTTTAATTGGTTATCGAAAACATATAGATTATATTTATACAAAAAAGATTCAAGAGAGAAATTTAAAACTTTTAGATGAAACAATAAAACAAAAAACAGATGAAATTACATATTTAAAAGAACAGTTAGAAAGTCAGTCTAAACTTATTCATAAAGATAATAAAATAATTCCAGCTATGGAATTAGCAGTAAGAGAATTTTGTAATAATCCAGATACAGAAAAAGGAAATGTTTTGTTAACACAATTAGATTGTATGGTTTCTGAACGTAAAGGAATTCTTAAAAATGTAGAAAATACAAAAAGAACTTCAATTCAGAGTGGTATTTTTTCTTTGGATATTGTGTTAAATTATCTTTTTTCTCGCTGTGAAACTGTGGGAATTTACTTTCAGTTTTCATGTATGGAGAATGTACAAAAATTTCTGGAGTGTATTATTGATATTCATGATTTAAATACGCTTCTTGTTGATTTAGGTGAAAATGCTATCATTGCAATTAATGGAGAAACTTCCAAAAATTTAAAGATAGATATGGGAAGAAAAAAAGAAGCTTATTATGTAAATTTATTTGATACTGGGAGTCCTTTTGATGCAAGAGTTATATATAATATGGGATATTCTCGTTATACAACCCATGCTTCTACTGGTGGAACGGGAATTGGCTTAATGACTACTTTAGAAATATTACGAAAATATAATGCTAGTTTCGAAATTGAAGAATTGGAGAAAAGTAGTTCATATACTAAACGTATTGGATTTATTTTTGATAATTGTAATGAAATTCGAATTAAAAGTAAACGTAGAGACATTATTTTGGCTACAAAGTCAAGAGAAGATATTTTATTAATATAAGAGGAGAACCTTATGAAAACAGAAAAAAATCAAGTATGGGTGTACAACAAAGAAATTGATTTACAACCATGTGGCGAAGGCATTGCCAGAAAAATTTTAGCATACAGCGAAGATTTGATGTGTGTGGAAAATCATTTTGAAACAGGAGCAAAGGGTGCATTACATCACCACCCACATACACAAGTTACATATGTTGTTTCCGGAAAATTTGAATTTGTAATTGGTGAGGAAAAGCAGATTGTACAAGCTGGGGATACCATGTTGCAAAAAGATGATATTGTTCATGGTTGTACTTGTTTAGAAAAAGGAATTATTTTAGATTTCTTTACTCCAATGAGAGAAGATTTTGTATAATTTTTTTTATTTTTATGTAAATACAAATGAATAATTAGCCCCAAGACTATTAGTTATTAGGATAGTTCTTTGGGGCTATGATTCTTTTTTATCTTGATGCAATCAATTTGCAAATCGGATTTCCTTTACTTGAGAATTTTTCCTCATATTCTGTCATAATATTTCCTTGATTTAAAACTTCGTCATGGTGTAAGTCATATGTTTTTGCATCTAAATGCCAAATTGGGGAATTTTCGATTTCTTCTACTGAAAAATCAAATAAATCGCGGTTATCTGTTTTAAATTCCAAACGTCCGTCTTTTGCCAAGAATGTATCATAGCGATTTAAAAATTCATTCGAAGTTAAACGTCTTCTTGCGTGTCTGTCTTTTGGCCATGGGTCTGAAAAGTTTAAATAAATACGGTCAATTTCTTCTTTTTCAAAAATTTCAGGTAAAGTTGCAGCATCAATACATAAAAAACGTACATTTGGAAGTGGTTGTTCTTCCATTTTTTGAACAGCACGAAGTAAGACACTTGTATAGCGTTCAATTCCAATATAGTTAATATTTGGATTTAAAGTACCTAAATCCATTAAAAAACGACCTTTTCCCATGCCGATTTCAATGTGAATCGGGTTGTTGTTTGCAAAATAAGCAGACCAATTTCCTTTGTATTCGATGGGATTTTGTATACAAAAAGGGCTGTTAGATACAACTTCATTAGCACCTTTGATATTGCGAAGTCTCATAAAAGTTCCTCCTGATATATATAATAATGTTGTTGTTTTATTTTATTACAAATACAGGAAAAGAAAAAGGATTTTTTGTATAAAAATATTGCTTTGACAGATAAAAAATAAACATCAGTTCCATAAAATACTAAAAATATATTTAAAACATAAATTTGATTATCTAAATATAACTTTTTATGTATATTTTCATAATTTTATATGTAATTTTCATGTAATATTTTACTTGTCGTATTCATGTTAAATATACTTTAGCACAATGATTTTTGTATATAGATAAGGAAGAATATTTATACTATTTAGAATGGAAATTTTTTGATAACAATATTTTTTGTGGAAAAACGTCGAAAGATGTTGCAGTAAAAAAACAGAACACTTATACTATAAAAAGACAATTTACGTTATTATTAATATAGGAGCATATAAGAGATGAAGAATAAAAAGAGTATATGGAACAAAATCAGTTGTGTTGTATTGACTGTTGTTACAATATTTACTGCAAATCCAATGCCAACACAAGCAGAAATTTATTGGCCACAAGCACCACAAGTAACTTCGCCTGATGCAATTGTAATTGAAGTAAATTCAGGCGCTGTTTTGTATGAGAAAAATTGTGATACGGTGCGTTATCCTGCAAGTATTACAAAGGTTTTAACAACGTTGTTAGCATTGGAAAATTGTGCCTTAGATGAAGTTGTAACCTTTTCTGCCGATGCTGTATTTAAGAATGAAGGAGATACTTCTCATATTGCACGAGATTTAGATGAACAAATGACCATGGAAGAATGTTTGTATGGTGTTATGTTAGAATCTGCAAATGAATGTGCGTATGCAGTTGCAGAGCATGTTGGGGCAAAATTAGGTGGTGATTATCGTACTTTTATTGATTTAATGAATCAAAGAGCAAAAGAATTAGGTTGTACAAATACACATTTTAATAATGCAAATGGTTTGCCGGATACAGAACATTGGACAAGTGCAAGGGATATGGCTCTGATTTCAGCAGAAGCATATCGAAATGAAACATTTCGTATTATTACCGGTACAAAAGCATATCAGATTCCACCGACAAATAAACATGTAGATATCACATACTTAAATAATCATCATCAAATGTTACATTATTATAAAACTTCCAAATATTTGTATGAATATTGTACAGGTGGTAAAACAGGGTATACACAGGCAGCAGGTTCTACACTTGTTACATTTGCTGAAAAAGATGGAATGGCATTGGTTTGTGTTGTAATGAATACTACAGGACAAGACCAATATTTAGATACGACAGCATTATTTGAGTATTGTTTCCAAAATTTTAAAAGCTATAATATTGCAGAGCATAAAGAATATATTACAGCCCATGAAAAAAGTAAGGGTGTAATGAATAACCAATCTTCGTATGTGACATTAGATGAAAGTGCAACCGTAGTATTACCTGTTTCAGCCTCTTTTTCAGATGCTCAATTTTCAATAACAGAACAGGAAAATAAAGGTGATATCGTTGCAACACTTTCTTATATGTATGCTGACCGTATGGTTGGAAGTGTA
>JAFWXB010000168.1 GCA_017523185.1 Lachnospiraceae bacterium
CTACATCAGATGCAAGTTGTGGTGCAAAATATGCAGGAAAATATTTAGGTCTTACAGAAACAGGAACAAAGAATAAAGCGGGAATAGCAACAGGGCTTGACCATATCAAAGAACTTGGTGTAACACATGTTCAAATTATGCCGTCTTATGATTTTGGAAGTATTGATGAAAGTAAACCGGATGTAGAACAATATAACTGGGGATATGACCCAATTAACTATAATGTACCGGAAGGTTCTTTCTCAACAGACCCATTCCATGGAGAAGTAAGAATTAAAGAATATAAGAAAATGGTACAGACATTCCATGAAAATGGACTTGGTGTTATTATGGACGTAGTATATAACCATACATATGACATTGTAAATAACTGCTTCCAAAAATGTGTACCGGATTATTATTATCGTATGGATGGTGATGAATATTCAGATGCATCTGCTTGTGGAAATGAAGTAGCATCAGAAAAACCAATGGTATCTAAGTTTATCGTAGATTCCTTATTATATTGGGCATCTGAATATCATTTAGACGGATTCCGTTTTGACTTAATGGGTTGTTTAGATATTGAAACCATGCAAAAAGCATCTGATGAATTAAGAAAAATCAATCCGGATATTATCATTTATGGAGAAGGTTGGGCAGGTGGTCCATCTACTTTAGCAGAAGAAAAACGTGCTTTAAAAGCAAACACACCAAAAAGTCAGGGGGTAGGTGCGTTCTCTGATGATATTCGCGATACTATCAAAGGTCATGTATTCTATGAAGAAGAACCGGGATTTGTAAATGGTGCACAAGGTTTAGAAAATGATGTGCGTTACTCGGTAGTAGGTGCAACTAGACATTCAGGCGTAGATTATGAAGCATATACATATAGTGAAGGTCCATGGGCAAAAAATCCGGTAGATATTGTAAACTATGTATCTTGCCATGATAATCTTACACTTTGGGATAAATTATCGCTTTCTTCCGGAGATGCAGATGAAACAACACGTCTTTCTATGAATCGCCTTGCATCTGCAATGGTATTTACAGCACAAGGTATTCCTTTCTTCTTACAAGGGGAAGAATTTGCTCGTACAAAACCAATTGAAGGTACAGATGAAGTAGCAGAAAACAGTTACAATTTGCCACTTTATACAAATAGTATCAAATACGACAGATTGACAGAATACAAAGACTTATATGAATATTACAGAGGTATTATTGCATTCCGTAAAGCACATGGTTTATTCCGTCTTGGAAAAACAGAAGAAGTACAGAAATATCTTACATTCGTAGAAGATTTGCCAAAGAATGTGGTAGCATTTGTATTGGAAAATGAAGAAGAAACAATTTTTGTAGCATATAATGCAAATACAGAAAGTGTAACTTTAGATTTACCAAAAGCAGGTGATTGGACAATCTGCATTGATGATGATAGAGCAAGTGCAGAAGGTGTTGGCACAGCAACTGATAAAGTAGAAGTAAAAGCAATTGCTTGTATCGCAGGTGTATTAAAAAAATAATATTATAATAGAAATCAAAAAGGTTCGGAATGAAAAACATTCTGAACCTTTTGTATTAGAAATATAGCATATTTGGTTTCAAGTATTACAATGTATGTTTATTGATAAAGTCTGTCTTATATTTCGAATACATAATCTTTTGACTTCTATATACACCGGAATATCCCGAAAGCATGTAACTAAACGCAATTGCCAACAAATAATATGGCATACCATCATATCCAAACAATTCAAAGCTAATCAGTAATGCACTAATTGGACAGTTCGTAACACCACAAAACAGCGAGATTGCACCAATTGCTCCACAGAATGCAGGATTGATACCACTAATTTGTCCGATTAAATTACCAAAAGAAGCACCAATAAAGAGAGATGGTACAATTTCTCCACCTTTATATCCTGCACCTAATGTAAGGGAAGTGAGTACCATTTTAAATAAAAATGCCATTGGAACTGTAGTTCCTCTAATACATTCTTCAATAATGCCAACACTAATACCATTTTGATGATATTGACCAATAATAGAATTAAGGAACATCAAAAGACAACCACCTGCAACGATGCGAATATATGGATTTGGAAAAATTTTCTTATATGTTTCTTCTGTTTTATGTAAGAACCAACAAAAAATAACACTAAGGAATGCACATAAAACGGCAACAGTTGTAATTTCTAAAGTTGGTATTAACTTAAAAGTTGGAATATTGCTAATTTCAAAAAAATGCCCCGATACACCAAGCAAAGAAGCAATTGCATGAGCTGTAAGTGAGCTTACTACACAAGGAACAAGAGCCATATAGTGCATAATTCCAACGCTGACAAGTTCCATTGGAAAAATAGCAGCAGCC
>JAFWXB010000169.1 GCA_017523185.1 Lachnospiraceae bacterium
AGAAGCTGTTTTTGTCCTTGGGATACGTTACTTGCATCTTCATTTAATTCCATTTGATATCCCCCAGGTAATGTCTGAATAAAGTGATGTGCACATGCAGATTTTGCAGCTTCTATTACTTCTTCATCTGTTGCTTCTAATTTCCCATAGCGAATATTTTCCATAATAGTACCTTTAAACAACCATGTTTCTTGTAATACCATACCAAATGCTTCACGAAGCTCGGAACGATTATACTCTCGAATATCGTATCCATCTACTAAAATAGCACCAAAATTCACATCATAAAAACGCATTAAAAGTTTTACCATTGTCGTTTTTCCGGCTCCTGTCGGTCCTACAATAGCAATTTTCTGTCCTGATTCTACTTTCGCATTAAAGTCATTGATAATCGTTTTTTCAGGATTATAGCCAAAATATACATGATTAAATTCAACTGCACCTTCAATTTTTTCTAATTTAACCGGATTTTCTACGAAAATATCTTCTTCTTCCTCATCTAAAAACTCAAATACACGTTCTGCAGCTGCTGCCATAGATTGTAATTGATTTGCTACTTGTGCAATCTGCTGAATTGGCTGTGTGAAATTTTTAACATATTGAATAAATGCTTGGATATCCCCAATCGTAATAGTTCCTTTAATCGCTAAAAAACCACCTGTAATTGCAACTCCTACATAACCTAAATTTCCAACAAACATCATAACCGGTTGCATAAGACCTGACAAAAATTGTGATTTCCATGCACTTTTATATAAAATATCATTTGTTTCATTAAATTTAGAAACAGTTTCTTCTTCTTTATTAAAAGCCTTAATTACAAGATGTCCACCAAAAACTTCTTCTACTTGTCCATTGATATGACCCAAATATTCTTGTTGTTGTACGAAATATTTTTGTGAATTTTTAATTACAACCGTAATTAAAAGTACCGAAATTGGCAAAATCAAAAGTGCAATCAATGTCATAAACCATGAAATTGATAACATCATAATTAACGTACCAATTAATGTAGCAACTGATGTAATAATTTGTGTAATACTTTGGCTTAAACTCTGACCTAATGTATCTACGTCATTCGTAATGCGTGATAAAACTTCTCCATGCGTCTTACTTTCAAAATATTTCATCGGCATACGATGAATTTTTTCCGAAATCTGCTGTCGAATACGATAACATGTTTTTTGCGTAATATTTGTCATAATAAATCCTTGCAAAAAACTAAAAATAGAACTACACAAATAAATAATTAATGTAAATAATAAAATCTGAAAAATTTTATCAAAGTTAATGCCACCTGTTCCCGAAATCTTATTCATAAGCCCCGTTGCCAGTTCTGTTGTAGCTTTTCCCATGATTTTTGGACCTACTACAGAAAATATTGTTGAAATGGCTGCAAGTATCATTACAAAAATTATCCATATTTTATAACTACCCAAAAATTCTACTAATTTTGAAATAGAACCTTTAAAATTTTTTGCCTTTTCAGGTGGCATAGCACCTGCTCTTGGACCTCTCTTTGGAGGATTATTTCTTATATTTTCATTTGCCATGTAAACGTTCCTCCTATTCTTCCAGTCCTAATTCTTTTGCAGAAAGCTGGCTTCGTGCAATTTGATAATACACTTCACAATTACGAAGTAATTCTTCATGTGTACCTTTTCCTACAATTTTACCATCTTCTAATACCAAAATTTGGTCTGCATGTAAAATGGTACTAATACGTTGTGCTACAATCATCACAGTTGCATTTTCCATCGTTTCTTCTAAAGCTTTTCGAAGTTTTGCATCTGTTTTCATATCAAGTGCTGAAAAACTGTCATCAAATACAAACACATTGGCATTTTTTATAATTGCTCTTGCAATTGCAAGACGCTGTTTTTGTCCACCTGATACATTTGTACCACCTTGTGAAATATGTGTATTGTATTTATCTTCTTTTGCCTCAATAAATTCTTCTGCCTGTGCAATTTGTACAGCTCTTATGATTTCTTCTTTACTTGCATTTGTCTTTCCAAACCTAAGATTTGATTCAATTGTTCCTGAAAACAGTACCCCTTTTTGTGGAACAAACCCAATCTGTTGTCTTAAATCTTTTAAAGAATATTCTC
>JAFWXB010000170.1 GCA_017523185.1 Lachnospiraceae bacterium
AACTTTTTATAATGAGGTTGCAAAAAAATTATTGAGTTTTTCAGAAGAATTGGAACGAAATAATTATATTGAGTCCGTAGCTTTAAAATATAATATTGGATTTGATAATTTACGAAAACTTGTAAATAATCTTGCAATAAAAGGCATAGGAATACAAAGAGCAACGCCATTAAAAAGTGGAATACAAGAAAAAAAGAAAAAAGATGATGGAATGAAGCAGTCACAAAAATTACTTTTAACTTGGCTGATAGAAGATACACGATTATTTTCTTCTGTTTCAAATATAATAACACCAGAGGATTTTACAGAATTATTGTATAGAAAAGTAGCAGAAGTGCTTTTTGCACAGTATAAAGATACAAATACTGTAAATCCTGCTAAAATTATTAGTATGTTTGAAGATGAAGAAGACCAAAAAGAAGTTGCCGGTCTTTTTAATGCACATATCCACGAAGTAGAAACAAAGCAGGATATGGAAAAAGCAATAAAAGAAACAATTATACGTGTGAAGCAAAATAGTATTAATTACAGAAGTGCAAACACAGACCCGACAGATCTAATAGCAATGATGAAAGTTGTAGAGGAAAAGAAAGCGTTAAGGCAACTTGATAAATTGCATATTTCCATTAATTAAGGACAAAATAATAAATAACCTGAGAGGATGAGTCAAAATGGCAAAAAAGAAAGAAGAACAAGTGAAAGCAACAGAAACAGAAGAAATGAAACAACAGTTTTCGAAAAAACTTGCAGAATTGCTGGTGCTTGCAAAAAAGAAAAAGAATATCTTGGAATATCAGGAAATTAGTGACTTTTTTAAAGAAATGAATCTTGATGCAGAAAGATTTGAATTGATTTTGGATTATTTGGAACATAATGGAATTGATGTTTTAAAAATCAGCGATGATGATGTTGTAGATAATGATGATATTATTTTAAGCGAAGAAGAAGAAATTGACGTAGAAAAAATTGACCTTTCTGTTCCGGATGGTGTTAGCGTGGAAGACCCTGTTCGTATGTATTTAAAAGAAATCGGGAAAGTGCCACTTTTAACAGCTGAAGAAGAAATTGAACTTGCAAAAAAAATGGAAGCCGGAAATAATGCATCAGAAGAAATTTTTAAATTAAAAACAGATTTAGAAGAAGCAAGTGAGGCAGAAGCAGAAAAATTAAAAGCAGAAATCAAAAAATTACAAAGAACAGTTGATTTTGGTTCTGATGCGAAAAAACGTTTGGCAGAAGCAAATCTTCGCCTTGTAGTAAGTATTGCAAAGCGTTATGTAGGTCGTGGTATGTTATTCCTTGATTTAATTCAAGAAGGAAATCTTGGCTTAATTAAAGCAGTAGAAAA
This sequence comes from Lachnospiraceae bacterium, assembly GCA_017523185.1. Next base: position 1,349 of record JAFWXB010000170.1, read on the forward strand.
ATTTGATTACAATAAGGGATATAAATTTTCCACTTATGCAACATGGTGGATTCGTCAGGCGATTACAAGAGCGATTGCAGACCAAGCAAGAACTATTCGTATTCCTGTTCATATGGTAGAAACCATAAATAAATTGATTCGTGTTTCCAGACAGCTTCTTCAGGAATTAGGTCGTGAACCATCTCCGGAAGAAATTGCAGAAGAAATGAATATGCCGGTAGATAGAGTTCGTGAAATTTTAAAAATTTCTCAAGAACCTGTTTCTTTAGAAACTCCAATTGGAGAAGAAGAAGATTCCCATCTTGGGGATTTTATTCGTGATGAAAATGTACCGGTACCTGCAGAAGCAGCAGCATTTACATTATTAAAAGAACAGTTAGATGAGGTTTTAAGAACGTTGACAGAACGTGAAAAGAAAGTCCTTGTTCTTCGCTTTGGTTTAGAAGATGGTCGTGCA
>JAFWXB010000171.1 GCA_017523185.1 Lachnospiraceae bacterium
GCTATCACTCAAAATTAGAAATTACAACTATTCAATTCTAAAATTATTATGAAATATTTTCCAAAATAAATATACTTTTTATTACTTAATTAATTGTACTTATATAAACCTTTTTATAGTTTAAAATTTTGCTTTTTTAATTACTGCCTTATAAAAATCAACACCGGCAGGTAACATACCTTGATTGATATTTTCATTCATACCATGTACTGTTTCATATTGTTGTCCATTGATGTAAAGTGGTGCAAAACGAATACAATTATCACAAATTTTTGTATAGTATTTCGCATCTGTTCCACCTGTCATACAATATGGAGAAATTCCAATTCCCGGATATACTTCTTCTGCTACTTCTTCGATTAACTGAAAAGCTTTTCCATTATAATCTACAATTTCACATGGGGCATCTGTATAAATTACTTCTGTTTCAATATCGTATTTTTTCGCTTTTTCGGTAATAATTGCAATACTTTCTTTTGTAGACTGATGATGAATAAAACGCATATTTCCTGTTACATATGCTTCTTGCGCAAGTACATTCATACCTTCAGAACCTTTTGCCATAGTAAAGGCAATCGTAGTATGAAGCATTGCTCCACCTGCTGCACTAATCATTGGCAATACTTTTAATAATATAGGCTTAAAAAGCCACATATTTGCAAAAATAACTTTCATTCCAAAATCCATATTTGGTGCCATTCTGCGAAACATTTCTTCTACTGTTGGCGAAAATTTAGATGTAAATGGATGGTTTTTCTCTACATCAAGCATAAATTTTGCAAGACGTACAAGAGGTGTATTTTTGATTGGTGCAGAAGCATGACCACCACGTCCGACAGCAGTAAACTTCAAATCTCCATATCCCTTTTCCATAACACCGACCATTCCATATGTGCCTACAACACCACTAATCGGATTGTCAATAATCATACCACCTTCGTCCATAACAAGTGCCAATTTTACACCTTGCTTTTCTAAAAATTCAACTGTTTTTGGAGCACCTTCTCCACTCCATTCTTCTGTACAACTGCTTCCAATATAGACATCACATTCCGGAACAAAACCATCTTCTATCAATTCTTCTAATGCTGCAAAAATACAAAACAAACTTCCTTTTGTATCAACAGTTCCACGTCCCCATACATTGCCTTTTTCGTCAATATCTCCACTAAACGGTTCATGTTCCCATGTTCCTGTTGCTTCTACTACGTCTTGATGGCTCATAAGAAGAATCGGCTCATACTTAGCAGTTCCTTTCCATTTAAAAAGCAAACTTCCATTAAAATCATACTTTTCACAAACTCTATGTACATTTGGAAATAATTCTTCTAACACATCATGAAATTTATAAAATTTACTTCTATCTGTATCAAAACGACTCGAAATTGTTTCTATTTGTATCATTTTTGCAAGTTGTTTTCCATATTTTATTGCACGTTCACTTTCTTCCGGTTCTAACTTCAATGTTCTTGCAGATGTTGGTTTTAACATCATCGCACGTACAAGTACAATTCCAACTAAGACAAGAAGTGCACTAAAAATTACCCAGCCTATCATTTTATTTCTCCTACTCTAATTTTATCCTAATTATATATTTTAATTTCTTTATAAAACTTTTCATAAGTCAAGCAGATATTCGCAATTCACTTTCACAACTTACTCATAACCAAATATAAATATTCTTAACTATTCTTCATAAAAATTCAACATTTATTTGCTATAAAGATATCTACTTATGTAATCCTTATAATTTTCCCTTTTGAAATAAAACAAATCCAATTGCCAACGCTAAAATTCCACTTGGTATCATAAGAACGCTTGTCTGTGAAATCATCGAAGGTACGAAAATACAAAGTAAACACATTGCACTTAATGGAATAACTGCAATTTTTGGACTCTTTGCAAAATATTTTAAACCAAGTGCCCCAAATAATGCAGGAACTACATTATTAAAAGCTGGAAGAAGTGTTTCACTCTGTAATACCGGTTGCAACGGTACAAGTAAAATAACACCTACTAAAATAACAAATGTTGTCACAATTGCACTTGTTGCTACACTAATTGTAGATACAATTTCATGTTCCGGTGTACCTACTTCTGTCTTTGCAAAATCCTTAGCATTCATAACACATGGAATTTTCATATTTGTAATATTACCTGTCAAAAAAGAAAGATAACTGCCACCAACTCCAAGCATAGGTGCATAAATTAAAAATTCTACAATTGAAATAGGAATATAAATAATTCCAACATTTGCAAATCCTGCTAAAAACGCTTTGATATCCGGTGATACACCATTTAATGCACCTAC
>JAFWXB010000172.1 GCA_017523185.1 Lachnospiraceae bacterium
GGGTTCTTAGAAGCATAGCTTTCTGCACGACCTAAAATAATACAGTTTACTACGATAAGTGGAATGTATACACCTAAGGATTCAGAAAGAGCCGGAATATACGCTTTTAAAACAAATTCTACGATTGTTACAAGAGATGCAACAATAACAATAAATGCCGGAATACGCACACCGTTTGGAATTACTTTTCTAAAAATAGAAATCAAAAGGTTCGCAAAAACAAGTACGACTGTTGTGGAAAGTCCCATGCCAAGACCATTAATTGCAGAAGATGTAACTGCAAGTGTCGGACACATACCAAGCATTAATACAAAAGTAGGATTCTCTTTTACAATACCGTTATATAAACGTTCTACATATTTATTCATTACTGAGCACCTCCTACTAAACTTTGTGCATAAACTTTTGCTGCATTACAAGCATTTGCAACAGCTTTTGATGTAATGGTAGAACCTGTAATGGATTCAATTTCATTATCTGCTGCAGGAGCACTCTTTACAACAACAAAAGAATCTACATTTTTGCCTTCAAACTGCGAACTGAATTCCGGTTCTACAGCTTTTGCACCAAGACCCGGTGTTTCAGAATGTGCTGTAATGGAATATCCATTTACAGTACCATCTGCCTGCACACCAACAGAAAGTGTAATTGCACCTTGGCTTCCGTCTTTTGCTGTTACTGTAACAACATGACCTGCTACTTCACCACCAATAATTGCTTCCTGTACATTGTCAATTGTGTCACTAAATCCTTTTTCTGTCATCATAGCATTTGCAGCATCTACATCATATTCTAATTCATTAAATGTTTCAGCATTAGAAAATACAGCTCTATAAGCTTCTTGAGCTTTTGCTAAATCTGCTGCTTCAATTGCAGGCTTTGTAATCTGATATACACCACCTAAAGCACAACCGAGGACTAAGGAGAATGCCATTAATATTAACGCATCATGTACGATTTTCTTATTCATACTATTTGCCCTCCTTTACCACACCAAATGCTGTTGGAATTGTAATTTTTTCAATTAATGGAACTAAAAGGTTGCTGATAATAATTGCGAAAGATACACCTTCTGCATTTGCACCAAAGCAACGGAAAATACCTGTTAAAAGACCACAGCAATTACCGAAAAGAATTTGTCCTTTTGGTGTAATTGGTGATGTAACATAGTCAGTTGCCATAAAAAATGCACCAAACATTAAACCACCACCACATAACTGTGCTACAAGGTATGTACCATCAAATGGGTCTGCTCCAAATAAGAACATAAAAATTGCAAATGTTGCAATATAAGATGCAGGAATTCTTAAATTAATTGCACCTGTTGCAACAAGAATTAATGCACCAATTAATAATGCAATTACAGATGTTTCACCAATAGTTCCTGCTGTTGTACCAATAAACATATCCATTGTATCTAAATCATATGGAACTCTACCATTCTGACGAATCAATGCTAATGGTGTTGCACCGGTATAAGCATCTGTTGAAAAGTTTGTCATATCAGCAGCAAATGCAATAAGTAAGAAACATCTTGCACCAAGGGCAGGGTTCATAAAGTTCTGTCCTAAACCACCAAATAACATTTTTACAACGATAATAGCGAATACACCGCCTAAAATTGCTTCCCAAATTGGAAGATTAACCGGAAGATTTAATGCAAGAATTAACCCTGTAACAACTGCACTTAAATCTCCTACTGTGTTTTTCTTTTTCACGATTTTATTAAATACCGTTTCGGATACAACACAGCTTAAAATTGTAGTAACTATTAAAAGTAATGCTCTGAAACCAAAATTGTAAATACCAAATATACTAGCAGGAACCATTGCTAAGATAACATAGAGCATGATTTTACTAGTGGAATCTTTGGCACGCACATGTGGTGCAGAGGAAACCTGATATAATTCACTCACTATAATGCACCTCTCTTTATTATTTTTGTTGTTGTTTTCTCTTTTCTGCTAATACTTGTTTCTTCATAGTTTTAACAGATTGTGCAACATGACGTCTGGATGGACAAACGTAAGTACAGCTTCCACATTCAATACATTCTAAACCATGCCATTGTTCAAATTCTGCCATAAGTCCTCTTTCACCGAATTTTGCAAGACGACTTGGAATTAACTGTTCCGGACAAGCATCTACACAACGTCCACAGTTAATACAAGCAAGTGGTTCAAAAGCAGCTACTTCATCCTTTGTAAAGCAAAGAATAGAAGAAGATGTCTTTGTTGTTGGAATATCTAAACTAAACATAGAAAATCCCATCATTGGTCCACCGGAAATAATCTTTTCAGGTTGTGATTTAAAACCACCTGCTGCTTCAATTAATTCTGCATAAGAAGTACCCATGCTATATAAGAAGTTACCCGGATTTGCTACTGCATCACCTGTAACAGTAGAAACACGTTTCATAACCGGAATACCAAGTTTTACTGCGTTATAAATTGCAATAATGGTTTCTACGTTATCTACGATACAACCTGCATCTGCCGGAAGCTTTTTGGAGTTAATTGCACGACCTGTACAAGCATAAATCAACTGACGTTCTCCACCTTGTGGATATTTTGTCTGTAATTCTGCAACTTCCATACGAGATTCATTTTTTACTAAATCCTGTAATTTTGCAATACAATCAGGTTTGTTATTTTCAATACCAAATACACCCTTTGCATTTGGGAATAACTGAAGAATAATTTTCATACCGGCGATTAATTCTTCCGGATTTTCAAGCATTCTTCTGTAGTCTGCTGTTAAGTATGGTTCACATTCTGCACAGTTTGCGATTATGTACTCAATCTTGTCAGGTTCTTTTGGTGATAATTTCACATGTGTTGGGAAACCTGCACCACCCATACCTACTACGCCGGCATCTTTAACTA
>JAFWXB010000022.1 GCA_017523185.1 Lachnospiraceae bacterium
TATATAAGTGGTTTTATAATTTTTAATATTTTAATGAAACCAAGAAGGGATAGAAAATTCATAAAAAAGCAAAAAAATGATAATAGTGAGAAATTAAAATTATATAGAATTTTTATGAGTGAGATATATCAAGAAATTTCTATAATTAACAAAGAAGATAATTCTTTATGGACAGGGTATTTATATAGTGAGAATAAAACAGCGATATGGGTGATGTGTATACATGGTTATGGAAGCAGAGCAACTAGAATGATTAAGTATATGGAACATTTTAGAGAACTTGGCTTTAATGTTTTGGCAATTGATTTGAGAGGTCATGGGAAAAATTCTAAGAAATATTGTGGACTTGGTTTTTTAGATGCTTATGATGTATTAAGGTGGTCTGAATGGATTCATGAAAAATATAATCCAAAAGCGAAAATTATTTTATTTGGAATATCTATGGGAGGTGCAACTGCTTTAACTGCAGCTGGAAAATTTCCAAATAAATTTTCAGCCATAATAAGCGATTCAGCCCCATCGTCTTTTCCAGTAATGATAAAGAGAATTGTTAAACATAGGATTGGAATAATTGTTAATTTCTTATTTCCGATAATAACATTTTATGTGCAGATTTTTGGGAAATTTTCTTTATCAGATGCTGAAGCTATTAAATATACCCCATTCTTGAATTGTCCAGTAGTGTTGATACATGGTTCAGATGATGGATTTGTACTTATAAATATGATGCATGAATTGTATGATTCAATAGTTTATGAAAATAAAAAGAAGCTTATTATAGATAAAGCTGAGCATACACACGCTGTAGATGTGAATGCGGAATTATATTGGAGTACAATTGATAATTTTTTAGAGGAAAATGGGTTTTTAGAAAAATAGATATAGTAAGAGTTTGGAAATTAGATGGATATATAAATAAAATATTGAAAGTTTGGTAAGTATATGGCAAAAAAACGAAGGGATAAAAAAAATAATAAAATCAGAGAGTGTAGAGGTTATATCATCAATTAAAAGAGTGGGCTTGCGAAGGGATTATGAAGCAGAATATCGTGCTGAACGAGAGAGAGAAGAAAAACAACGATGGTATTATACAACAAATGATAGTTGGTCTCCTACACGTTATGAAGATGAAAAAAGAGAGAGGGAAGATGCTTTATACGATTATGCAGGTTGGCATTGGGAAGTTAGTATAGAAAAGAATGATTGGACAGACGAAGTATGTCTTTATAGCGAACAAACATGGTATGAATTGAACGTAAAAGTCAAGTATATGGTAGAAGACAAATTTTTTGAAAAAATTATTGAAATTGAATCGGATTCAAGAGAATTAGATTGTGTATATATAGAATGTAATCAAGAAAATCCAGATGAAGTTTATCAGATTTCAAAATTTTTAAATACAGATACTTCTTTAATGGATATGTTTATAATAGCTATTTGTATTGTACCGGCTATCTTGTACTTATTTTATTTGGCATACAAATAAAAAATTAAAGATTGTATGGTAATTGGTGATATAGAATGCAGCATAAAATTTATAAACAAAAAAGACAAATTGTTTATTATTTTTGTTTGAAAAATATTAAGGGAATATTATGTAGCATGGATAAAATTATTCATATAGTACATAATAAGGTAGTAAATAAGTAGAAAAACATCTTGCAGATTATGGGTCTGTGCAGATGTTTTTTTTTGCAAAAAATCAAAAAAGTTTTTAATTTTTTCGATAAATTTTAAATTTCTTTCGTATTAGTCAATAGAAGGAAATTTTGTTTATGGAAGGGAGGTGATATTGCGAATACAAGGTAAAAAACTGTCTGTTCCATACATAAAAATAAGGTGTTGTGTATAAAATTGCATAATTTTATCCGTAGATAATCCAATGAGAAAATAAGAGAAAGTAAAATAACGGATATCGTTATAATTTAACAAAAAGCCAAAAGGAGAAGTTGATATAATAGCATATTTTTTGAAAATGAAAAGACATGAAAGGTAACAAATATAGTCTGTTTTTTGATAGGGCATCTGACAGTAAAAACTGTTAGATGCCTTTTTTTGGTATTAAGAAGATTATGAAAGTTTTTTAAAAAAACTTGCGAGGAATAGGACGGGTTTTGTCCAATTTAGCCATTACAATATAAGTATAGAGAATTTTAGAAAGGAGGAAACCGATGGATTGCAGAAAACGTAGAGCTGTTATCATACAAATTCTTGTAGATAAAAAAAGAGCTACATTAAAAGAATTAGCAGAATTTTGTAATGTATCTGTGAAAACAATACAAAGAGATATGGAAATATTAAGTCCCTTGTTTGCAATAGGAGCAGATGCCGGATTTGGTGGATGCCATTATTTGATAAATGAACCAAGTGAGGAAGTAAATAAGTTAACAATTCAACAGGTAACTGTGTTGTATGAAATTTGTGAATGTGTAACAGAGGAGCAGGCAGTGATTCTCAAAAGTGTGATTGATAAGTTCTGGACCTATCGATTATAAATTTTTGAAAGATTACATATATTTGTCATTCTTCTAAAGCATATAATGCAATACGCAAAACAGGCAGATTACCTTGTATGCTTTTTGGGATGACAAGTCCAAATATGATTTTATTTCGGCAATCAGATTGTCGAAAGCAGGTACATTGACAATTGAACAATGAATCCTCTCACAAGACGTGAGAAACTGAGGAGCCGAACAACAGACACGCAATGATGGTCAGTTTATGAAATAACATAAAGTGGAGTAAGAATAGTTACTTGATAAAAAATTTCATAATAAAAGTTCCATAAAAAATAATGAAAGAACAAGATTATAAAAATTTTAAGTAGAAATGACAGGAGCGAAGAATGTTATGTTGCAATGTGATTGGGAAATACATGGCGAAGATACAGTTTCGTAATAATGATACTTCCGGAAACGGTCAAATAAGCGATTGATGGTGCAATTCCAATGTGGACAGAACCCAACTGTCACTTGTGAGGGAAAAACAAAAGTAATGGAACACATACTTTTGTTATATATCTGCGAATAGGGAAATCGCTGTCTTTATTCGCAGATATATAAATAAGGAAGTGATAAGAAAAAGAAAGAAGGTTTGTGACATTGAAATTAAGTGAGAAAAAATTTCTTCGATACCGAGAAGGTGCAGAATTGTATAGTATTTCTCAAACTAAGTTTGAAAAATTGGCAAAAGAAGCAGAAGCAATTTATAAGTTGGACAAAGTAGTGTTAGTAAATCGTGAATTGTTTGAAAAGTATTTGGAAACATTTCGTCAATTTTCATAAATTGAGTTTTTGTGCTACAATATACTTGACTTTGCGTGCTACGAAATCTATAATAAGTACAGAGTATGAATGGAGGTGCATATAATGGCAAAGATGGGCAGACCCAAATCAGATGATCCAAAACTGAAAACATTGAGTTTGCGAATGAATGATAAAGAATTTGAAAAGTTAAAAGAATATGCAACCGTTCGTAACATGACCATAACGCAAGTCTTGAACAAGGCACTTGAATTATTATATCAAACAACTTGATACTGTAGTGCAAAAGCTCTTTCCAATAGGAGAGGAGCATAAATGGCAAAGGCAAGAAAAGATAATCGTGGCAGAGTTTTACGAAAAGGTGAAAGTCAACGTTCCCAAGATTTGAGATATGTATATTCTTATACAGACCCATTTGGAAAAAGACGATATATATACGCA
>JAFWXB010000173.1 GCA_017523185.1 Lachnospiraceae bacterium
GCATATACATTTCTTAATAGTGTATAGGTATTATCTACAAGTCCACCTGTTGCAAGTTCTATTTGTTGTCGGATATCTAATTTTAGTGCTTCTAATCGGTTAATATGGAATCTTGCAGAAGCATTTTCTAATTCTTTTAACCAACGCTCATCTATGGCATTTTCTTTTCCTGCTTTTATGTATTGTTCTACTGTCCAATGGAATTCTTCTAATTCAGCTTGCCTTAATAATCGCCTTGCCTCTGTTACGGATACTTTATTATTTTGTGCAAGTCTTTGATACCATGCTTCTATTTTTCCCTCTATTGCTTGTGTTGCAATTCGATATTTTTCTTCTAATTCTTGTACATAAGTAACTGATTGGTTATTCGCAGATTGTTCTATTTGGTCGAATCGTTGTTGCCAATAGCTTCTATCCTTTGGCATTTTGCTTATCACCACCTTTTGAATATAAAAAAAGGACGTAGCTTACTTGCCAGTCCTAAATGCTATTTATTATCTTTATTATCTTTATTATCTTTATTATGTTGATTATCTTTCTTTTTGTTATCTTCTTTTGTTGTATCTTTTAACTTATTTTTATCTACAAATCCATTTCCATAACCATATTGTTCGAGTTCTTCTTGTTGTTCTTTTTGGATTTGTTCTAATTCTTTTTCCGGATTTTCCACATACGGATGTTGACTAATCAAAGTTTTTCTACTTAAAAGCGAAGCACTATTATTGATATCTGTAATAATCTGTGATTCATTTACCATCATATCTCTATTGAAAATAACTTCAATTTTTTCTTTTGTAAAATCTCCTACACCAATATTTTTTAGATGTTGATTGATAAACCATAATAATTCTTCAAAAGAGGCTTGATATTCTGTTTCTATTTCATTTGCATCCATATCGATACTGGAATAAACTGCCTTAATTGTCATTTCATTCGGAGAACCGGAAGACTTTAATTCTTCTATATCATATCCCTTACAATTATGAATAAGTGCTTTACGCAATTCTGCAAGAATAGTTTTGTAATTTTCACAATTAACCTCTATTTGTAAAGAATCTACTCCACCATCTGCTCCATCTATGGTTCGTACTTTTACAGCTTTATATTGCGATAAATTATGTCGAAATACACCTAAATTTTCTCCGTCATAGTTTTTTATCACTAAAATAGTATTTCCGGATGCATTTTCTTGCATACCATCTGCAAAATTAGATAATATTTCATTGATTCCATCTTGCAAAGACTTACACTTCTTTAATAATGATGTTTCTGTACTATTGCATTTGAAAGGAATAAGAGGAATTCTATCCCAATTATAAGGAATGACTTCTCCTTTTGTATTTGGCATTTCAAAATAATAAGTTGAATAATCCGGAAGTAAGGTATTTCCCTCTAATACAAATTTATGGATTCCTTGTGTATCATAGACTTCTACATATGTAATGATTTTTTCTATATTGCCTTCATAGGCTTCGATATTATAGACACGAACGACAAAATCCAGTTCTGTATGGTCGTCATCTTTCCAAAAGGCTAATACTTCCCAAGGGTGGAATTTCTTTATTTTAAATTCTCCCTTTTCATCATAATATACATACAACCAACCAATTCCACCATTATAGGAATCTTTCCCTAAATTCTTTAAAGTTCTATGAAAACGCTTATGAAATATCGTATTTAAGGCTTCTGCATAACTTTCATTTTCTGTTTTAAAGGTAATCGGTTTAGATAATAAATAATTTACTTTTTGGTCTACCATAACACCATATTGGTTATCTATGAAGCGTTTATTTGGAAGTTGTTTATCTTCTACCAATATTCCATCTTGTCCAATTACCATACGTTTCTTTTGTTTTATCGCTTGTTCATAGTTATAATATAAATCTCCCTCTATCATTTGTTTTCGAATGGGAGAAGCAAGAAATTTTTGTAATTCTAATTCTAAAAATTCTTTATCTGTAATGCTTTGTGCATTTGTTTGTATAATATGACTGATTCTTTTTGTTTCCATGCCAAATTGAAGCATTTATTATTTCTCACTCCCAACTATAAATATCTCCTTGATTAATACGTTCTGCAACTCCTGTCGTTGCATCTTGTGCATCATCATGAGCATTTTTTCCTTCTTTTTGATACTTTATCATAGAATCATAATATTCTGACCACTTATCTTTCCAATTTACCGGAAAATAAATATGGTTCATTACCCATGTACTATTTGATAAAATTCTTGATTTTTTATTTTTTGATTGATAGAACGGACGAATAATTGTATGATTGCTGTGATATTTTGTATGTAATTCTCTTTCTACATTCCTTGCAAATCCTCTACCACCATTATTAGATTCTATATCTGCTACATTCACTTTATCTTCATACAACATTTTTGCAGTTGCCGGTTCTGTTTTCTCCATACCATCTTTGGTATATAACACATTAATAATATAGGCTTCTTTTGCATATTCTATATAATTAATACTACATAAATAATCATCACCCGTATCTGCAGTATCTGTATAATTTTTAACCGTACCAAGTATATGACCAGAACTATCTTTTGGTAATTCTGTATAAGTTTTAAATGATGTATATAATCTTCCTTTCATATCAATTGGTTCTTGGTCATAGTTCGCACTAAATATTTCATCACCCATAATCTTCTTTTTATCATAATATGATTTTTCAGATAATATCTCATCACATAACATTTTGCCATCTAATGACCTAGCACGATAACTAATATGTTGTATTTTCCAACCAAGTTCTGCAAAATATTTTAAAGCTTTTCCTGCTAAATCTTCAGAATGCCATCTTGTCATTACAATAATTATCTTTCCACCTTCTTCTAATCGTGATAACATTGTATCTGTGAACCAAGACCAATGTTTTTCTAATACATCTGCATTATTAATGGAATAAGCCTTCACCTTTGTAAGATTTTTAAATCCATTTATATTGGTATTAGTTTTTGAATTCCAGGTAAAATATGTTGTAATTGGCTTCTGTTCAAGCTCCACTGTTATCTTATTATAATATTGTTTTAAATCCGGATGAAGCTCCGGTATTCCCGTATAATCAGTTTTTGTAATTTCGTAAGTATAGTTTTTTTCGGAAAACTCCACATTAAAGCCTAATAGCTTTAATGATGCTTCCAGCGGAATATATATTTGGTCGGAAATGTTTATTGGCGCAGCACCCAAATCTAAAGGAATATCATTTGCTAAAACAGAATACGAACCGTTCTCCAGTTGCAATGTGATTTTTTCTTTGCTTAAAAATATTTTTTCTTCTTCTGCATATTGACAGTCTAGTGCATCAGCAAGAAGCTTTGCAGGCGCATAAACAGTATCTTTATAATTGATAATTAAACTATCCGAAAGTATTGGATCATTACCATAATATAAGGAATAAAATGCATCATTATAAATCACATTTTTTTTGTTAATTTGAATTGTGATTGTTTTTGTAAGTATTACTTTACTATTTTTGCTGTCATAAACATAGTTAAAACCAAATGTTTCTGCAACAAAACGTGTAGGAAC
>JAFWXB010000174.1 GCA_017523185.1 Lachnospiraceae bacterium
AGTTTAGAAAGAAATTTTTAGATGGAAAAAACGGAAAAATCGGTCTTTTGATGAAAGAAATGAAAAATATTCCAAAAGAACAAAAGGCAGAATATGGAAAAGGTGTTAATGAATTAAAAGAATGGGCACTTGGATTTTTAGGTGAATTAGACGTAAAAATGAAAGTAAAAGAGCTTCAAGAACGCTATGAATCAGAAAAAATTGATATTTCTTTACCGGCAGTTACAACAGAACATGGAAATTTACATCCAATTACTTTAGTTCGCAATCAAATTATTGATATTTTTGCAGGTATGGGATTTGAAATTTTCGAAGGTACGGAAATTGAAACAGATTACTATAACTTTACAGCATTAAATACACCGGAAGACCACCCTGCAAGGGATATGCAAGATACATTTTATTTGTCACCGGAATTTTTACTTCGTACACAAACTTCAGCAGGACAAATTCATGTTATGGAGAATAAAAAACCACCAATTAAAATTTTATCTCCTGGAAAAGTATTTCGTTCTGATGATGATGCAACACATTCTCCAATGTTTACACAGATGGAAGGTTTGGTTGTTGATAAAGGAATTACATTATGTGATTTACAAGGAATGTTAGATGAATTTGTAAGCAAAATTTATGGAGAAGGTACAAAAACACGTCTTCGTCCGTCTTATTTCCCATTTACAGAACCGTCTGTAGAAGTAGATTGCAGTTGTTTTGAATGTGGTGGAAAAGGTTGTAAACTTTGCAAAGGTACCGGTTGGATTGAAATTTTAGGTGCAGGAATTGTAAATAACAAAGTGTTGGAAAATTGTGGTATTGATTCCGAAGAATATAGTGGTTTTGCATTTGGTATAGGTATTGAACGTACTGCAATGTTAAAATATGGTATCAATAATATTAAATTATTATTTGAATCTGATGTAAAAGTATTAAAACAGTTAAATGACTAAAAAACAGTTTATAATGAAATGATAAATTATAACATATTGTACAAATTTGTCCGTAATAAAAAGACATATTTATACGAATGGAAGCAAATGTTTTTTTATAACAAACAAATTAAAAGCAGTTTTGTGCAATTTTTATAGTTATTAGTTATTTTTTTATAAAAGAAAAAAGTGGTAAAGTATTGACGAAATAAAGAAAGGTTTAGGAAAAAGATATGTTAGCACCATTAAGTTGGTTAAAAGACTATGTAGATATAGATATTACACCACAGGAATTGGAAGAAAAATTGTTTTCTTGTGGATTTGAAGTAGAAGAATTATATGAAGTAGGAAAAGATATTAGCAAAGTTGTGGTAGGTCATGTGTTAGAATGTGAACCGATTCCGGATACTCATTTACACGTATGTCAGGTAGATTGTGGAGAACATGGTACATTCCAGATTTGTTGTGGAGCAGATAATGTAAAAAAAGGTGGAAAATTCCCAACAGCACTTGTAGGTGCGACTGTTTATGCAACAGCCAAAGACCACAAAACCGTAGAAGGTGTGATGACAATTGGAAAAGGCAAATTAAGAGGACATGAATCATATGGTATGCTTTGTTCGGGTGTAGAACTTGGTGTCACAGAAAATATGTATACGGGAGCAGGCTACAACGGACTTCTTGTATTGCCGGAAGATGCTAAGGTAGGAGCAGATGTAAAACCAATTTTAGGTTTAGATGATTGGATTTTTGATATTTCCATTACTGCAAATCGTCCGGATTGTCAGAGTATTTTTGGGA
>JAFWXB010000175.1 GCA_017523185.1 Lachnospiraceae bacterium
CGCCATGAAAGTATGCTTGGATAAATCAAGAAATATTTAACGGAATTAAGAAGGCTATTAACAGTTTTATATTTTAATAATAAATGAAAAAGTAACTTATTTGTATCTAATATTATAATATATAATTTTAGAAAATAAGAATAATTCACTATAATTTTATAAGAGAATACTTGAAAAATATTATTGTTCTATGTAAAATAGGAACATAAAACCACTAAGGAGAGATAAACATGAGTCAAGCAAAAGTTGATAAACGTAAACAGGAAAAATCTACACGCAAAGAAACCATTGCAAAAGAAAAAAGAAAATCCATGCTTACTAAAATCTGTGTAGGAGCAGTAGGAATTGTACTTGTTGGTTGGATTGGTATTAGTACAGTTGATGCTGTGAAAGATAGTCGTCCGGTAAAAAAGATTTATTGTGAAACAAAAGAATTAGATAATTATTTAAATGATTTATATTATGAAGATTTAGATTAGATTGGTTTTGTTAGAAAATAAGTAGAAAGGAAAGAGAACATATGACAATTGAAAAAAATATAAATGGAACTGAGCTTGTGATAACATTAACAGGACGTTTGGATACAATTACAGCTCCAAAATTAGAAGCAGAAGTAAAAAGTGTTATCAATGGAATTGAAAAATTGATTTTTGATTTTACAGAACTTGAATATATTTCTTCTGCCGGTCTTCGTGTTTTGTTAGGTGCACAAAAAATTATGAACAAACAAGGTGATATGGTTGTAAAGAATGTAAATGAAACAATCAATGAAGTATTTGAAATAACAGGATTTTGTGACATTTTAACAATTGAATAATAGAACATATATGAGCAGGAAAGTTTTTTATAGAAATTTTCTTGCTTATTTTTAATAAATTTATATCATATATGTCTATTCGTGCAGATAAATGGCATTTCGTGTAGAGTTACTTGTAAAAAAAATGTATATGTTATAATATTATGACAAAATACCACTTGCCTATATGTGGAATAAAATACTTATTTTTTTACTTGACAATTGAACCTTTCGATATAGTTAGAATAAGGTAGTAAAAATGGCAAGAAATTACTTGCTGATAGTAAAATAAAAAGGAGAAAGTATATATGAAAGAATTAACAATTGATGCTACAGTTGAAAATATAGAAACAGTTACAGAATTTGTAAACGAACAACTGGAAGCATTAGAATGTCCAATGAAAGCACAAATGCAGATAGATATTGCAATTGATGAATTATTTAGCAATATTGCCTATTATGCATATAATCCGGAAATTGGACCTGCTACGGTTCGAGTGGAAGTGGTGGAAAATCCTGTTTCTGTATTAATTACATTTATTGATAATGGAGTTCCATATGACCCACTAAAAGAACAAAACCCTGATATCACATTATCAGCAGAAGATAGAAAAATAGGTGGTCTTGGTATTTATATGGTAAAAAAGAGCATGGATAATGTTTCCTATGAGTACAAAGATGGACAAAATATTTTAACAATTAAAAAGACATTATAAGCATATATAAGTTTGTACAATTATTCTAAATTTGCTTATTGATGGATTAGTATAAAAAGAATATAAACATCGGTAAAAGATGAGATTAATATAGTAATAAAAAAATATAAGGATAATAAAATGTCAAAACAAATTTTTAATAATAAGGATATGGATAGAATCAATTCTCCGGAGCAATTAAATACCTATATTCGTGTGTCAAATGTAGGAGTATGGTTGGTACTTTCTGCAATTGTTGTATTATTGTTAGGCGTATGTGTTTGGGGAATATTTGGTCGTTTGGATACAACATTAAATGTTGTTTCTGTCGCAGAAAACGATACTATTTTTTGTTATATTGCAGAAGAAGATATTTATTCTATTGCAGAAGGAATGACGGTTTATATTAATGAAAAAGAATATCATATTTCGGATGTTGAAGCAGAACCAATTGCAGTAGATAGTACAATGTCAGATTATATGTTACATATTGGAGATTTACAAGTTGGAGAATGGGTTTATATTGTAAATTTAGAAGGTGAGAACTTGGCAAATGGCATTTATCATGCAGAAGTTGTAATCGAAAGTATTGCACCTTTATCCTTTATATGGAATTGAGGTGTAGTATGCGTAAAAATGTAACAATTAAAAAGCCGATTACAAAAGGAGTTGCAAAAGTTCCTGTCATTATGCAGATGGAAGCATTAGAATGTGGAGCAGCTTCTCTTAGTATGATTTTGGCTTATTATGGAAAATGGATACCTTTAGAACAAGTTCGTACCGATTGTGGCGTATCTCGTGACGGTTCCAATGCGAAAAATGTAATAAAAGCAGGAAGACACTACAGACTTATAGCAAAAGGCTATCGTTATAAATCAGAAGAATTAAGAGAAAAGGGGACATTTCCATGTATTATTCATTGGAATTTCAATCACTTTTTAGTATTAAATGGCTTTAAAGGCGATAAAGCAGTTTTAAATGACCCTGCAAAAGGGTGTTATACAGTTCCTTTTGAAACCTTTCATCGTTCATTTACGGGTGTTTGTCTGTTTTTTGAACCTTCTGAAACTTTTGAACCAAGTGGAAAACCAAAAAGTATGCTGACTTTTGCGAAAAATAAATTAAAAGGAGCAGAAGTAGCAATTGCATTTACAATTATAACAACGGTAATTACTTCGATTATTGGAATTATTAATCCTGTATTTTCCAGAATATTTTTAGACAGATTATTAACAAGAAAAAATCCGGAATGGTTTTTCTCATTTTTATGGGCTTTGGTGGCACTATCGGTGATACAGATTATTGTTTCGTTTATACAATGTATTTATTCGGTGCGTATTAATGGAAAAGTAGCAGTTGTGGGAAATTCTACGTTTATGTGGAAAGTATTACATATGCCAATGCAGTTCTTTTCACAGCGTATGGCAGGAGATATTCAAGGCAGACAGCAACTAAATGCTTCCATTGCAAATACTCTGATTCAGACATTTGCACCATTAGTAATTAATGCTTGCATGATGATATTTTATTTAGTCGTTATGCTTCGCTATAGTTGGATTTTGACTTTAGTTGGAATTGGCTCTGTATTCATTAATTTATTGATGTCAAGAATTATATCTGAAAAACGTGTCAATTTAACGAGAATGCAAATGCGAGATGAAGGGTTACTCGCAGGTACAACCGTTGCAGGAATTGAAATGATTGAAACGATAAAAGCAAGTGGTGCAGAAAATGGATTTTTTGAAAAATGGGCAGGATATCAGGCAAATGTAAATGCGCAAAATATGAAATTCTTAAAAATCAATCAATATTTTGGATTAATTCCGTCATTTGTTTCTATACTTATGGATATTATAGTATTGATATTAGGTGTATGGTTGACAATGCAAGGAGAATTTACCATTGGTATGATTATGGCATTTCAAGGATTTTTAAGTTCCTTTTTATCTCCGGCATCTACACTTATTTCAGCAGGGCAGACATTACAGGAAATGCGTGCAGAAATGGAACGTATTGAAGATGTGATGCAATATCCAACGGATGTTATTTATGAAACAGAAATCGAATCGGAAGAAGAAATGGAATTTGATAAATTATCGGGAATGGTAGAACTGAAAAATGTAACATTTGGCTATTCTCCATTAGCAGAACCATTAATCAAAGATTTTAATTTAACCTTAAAACCGGGAAGCAGAGTTGCGTTTGTAGGTGGTTCCGGTTGTGGAAAATCTACAATTTCTAAGTTGATTTCCGGATTGTATCAACCGTGGAGTGGAGAAATTTTATTTGATGGAAAGCCTATGAAACAAATTGACAGAAGTGTATTTACAGGTTCGTTGGCTGTTGTAGACCAAGATATTATTTTATTTGAAGACACGATTGCAAATAATATTAAAATGTGGGACACGTCCATAGAAGATTTTGAAATGATTATGGCTGCAAGAGATGCTCAATTACACGAAGATATTATGCAACGTGATGGTGGTTATAATTATAAATTAACAGAAGGTGGAAAAGACTTTTCCGGAGGGCAAAGGCAAAGACTTGAAATTGCAAGGGTACTTGCACAAGACCCTACTATTATTATTTTAGATGAAGCAACAAGTGCATTAGATGCAAAAACAGAATATGAAGTAGTCAAGTCAATCAAAGATAGAGGAATTACTTGTATTGTAGTTGCACATAGGTTATCTACAATTCGTGATTGTGATGAAATTATTGTAATGAATCATGGAGAAGTTGTAGAACGTGGAACACATGAAAAGTTATATGCTCTTGGTGGTTATTATACAGAACTTGTTACAAGTGATTAATATGAACAAAAACAAACAAGTGTTCACTTTCAATATGTAAAGCATTGCGTAGTAGGGAAGAAGTTTGTTCTTGTTATATTAACAATATGTATAGGAAAAGAAGTTAGAATAAATCAATATTTCTATACATTTAGATATTTTTGGGTATATATAATTTTGACTTGGAGGACTTATGGGTTGGTTTGATGAACAAATAAAAGAAAGAAAAAAACGAGATAATGATATTTTACAAGAATCTTTTGTGGAAATTGCAGATGCTGTTTTGGGTTCAAAAAAAGCAGCAACATTTGAAAATGAAGAACAAAAAGCCACAAATGCAATTAGTGAAATATTAAAGTATTATAAAGTAAAACCGGTAGAAGTGCCGGATTCTGTAAAAGGCTTGCATGACCGATTGGAATATTTACTTCGTCCACATGGAATTATGCGAAGAAATGTTATTTTAGAAGATGGTTGGTATAAAGATGCAATTGGAGCTTTTTTAGGAACAAAAAAATCAGATGGAAGTGTGGTAGCTTTTTTGCCACATAAATTATTCGGATATACATATTTTGATACAGAACAAGGTGAATGGATAAAAGTCAATAAGCAAAATGAAACACTTTTTGAAAGAGAAGGCATTTGCTTTTATAAACCATTTCCCTTAAAAAAATTAAATATTGCTTCATTGCTTCGTTATATGGCAGATACCATAAGTTCTATGGATTTGGTATGTATTGTACTGGCAACTATGGTGATTACATGTATTGGTATGTTAAATCCGAAATTAAATAATCTTTTATTTTCCGTAGTTGCAGAACAAGGAAATATACAAGTTTTATTGGCAATTGGAACATTTATGTTAAGTGTTGCAGTTAGTAGTTTATTATTTGAAACCGTAAATTCGGTTTTGACACAACGTATCAATACAAAAATGGCATTATCCGTAGAAGCAGCAACTATGATGCGAATTTTATCCTTACCGGCTGACTTTTTTAAACAGTATAGTGCAGGGGAATTGTCAAATCGTGCAAATTATGTAAATACCATTTGTTCTATGCTTGTGTCAGCAATTCTTTCAACAGGGCTTACTTCTGTATTTTCACTTATATATATTGTACAGATATTTGAATATGCTCCTGCATTAGTTGTACCGGCATTACTTGTAATTTTTGCAACGATTCTATTTTCTATTATTACATTATTTTGGCAAATGCATATTAGTAAAAAGCAAATGGAATTAGGCAGTAAAGAAAGTGGTATGAGTTATGCATTGATTAGTGGTGTACAAAAAATTAAACTTTCGGGTGCAGAAAAACGTGCCTATGCAAGATGGAGCAATTTATATGCAAAAGAGGTAGCACTTAGTTATCATCCACCATTTTTTTTACGAGCAAATTCTGCATTTAGTATGGTAATTTCACTTGTTGGAACAATTGTCATGTATTATTTTGCAGTTGTAAGTGGTGTATCCGTTGCTGATTACTATGCATTTAATTCAGCATATGGTATGGTTTCAGGTGCATTTATGTCAATTGTAGGAATTGCAACAACAATTGCACAATTAAAACCAATTTTTGAAATGGCAAAACCGATTTTAGAGGCTGTTCCGGAAGTTTCGGAAGGAAAACAAGTAATCGAACGTATTTCGGGTGGAATTGAATTAAATAATATTTCTTTTCGATATAGTGAAAATATGCCTTTGGTATTAGATAACTTATCCTTAAAAATACGTTCCGGACAATATGTAGCAATTGTAGGTGCAACAGGTTGTGGAAAATCTACCCTAATGCGAGTAATACTTGGATTTGAAAAACCACAAAAAGGTGCTGTATATTTTGACGGAAAAGACTTAAATACCATTGATTTAAAATCGCTTCGTCGAAAAATTGGTGTAGTTATGCAAAATGGAAAGCTTTTTCAAGGCGATATTTTTTCTAATATTACCATTTCAGCTCCATGGTTAGATATGAATGGAGCATGGGAAGCAGCAGAGATGGCAGGAATTGCAGATGATATTCGCCGTATGCCAATGGGAATGCATACCATGATTTCAGAAGGTGGTGGAGGTATTTCTGGTGGACAACGTCAACGCTTAATGATTGCAAGAGCCATTGCACCAAAACCGAAAATTTTAATGTTTGATGAAGCTACAAGTGCATTAGACAATATTACACAAAAAATAGTATCCGATTCCTTAGATAAATTAAAATGTACGAGAATTGTCATTGCACACAGACTTTCTACGATTAAACAATGTGATAGAATTATTTTCTTAGAAAAAGGAAAGATTGTAGAAGACGGTACATATGAGCAATTAATTGCAAAAGATGGAAAATATGCAGAATTAATTAAGCGACAGCGTTTAGATACCGATATATAATGTACAAAAGACATGAGATATATAAGTGCGTATTTGACAGTATTAAGAAACGGAATAAATGGACAGGAAGAAACATACAGTTTAAATATCTATTGACATAGGAAAAGGGAAAAACTATGACACATAAAGAATTAGTAGCAAAAGCAAGAGAAACCAAAAGTGCAGAAGAATTAATGGAACTTGCAAAAGCAGAAGGTATGGAATTAACAGAAGAGTACTATGCAATGTTAAATTCGGAGTCAGGAGAATTATCTGAAAAAGAACTTGATAAGGTGTTTGGTGGTATTAATATTCCAAAGATTGATAAGGTGTTTGGTGGTATTGATATTCCAAAGAGTGATAGAACTGCTAAGGTTACTGGTTTACGATTTGGAGAAAAGGTTCCAACTTGGACAACAAGACAGTAACAAATTAGGTATATTTAATTAAAAGAAAGTGATACTTTCAATATAAATTTAAAGAAGAAAGGAATAAAAATTATGACACATGAAGAATTAGTAGCAAAAGCAAGAGAAGCGAAAAGTGCAGAAGAAATTATGGAACTTGCAAAGGCCGAAGGAATGGAATTGACAGAAGAAGCAGCAGCAGAATATTATGAAGTATTAAATCCACAGTCAGGGGAATTATCAGATGACGAACTTGACAACGTATCTGGTGGTGGATGTAAAACAAAGGTAAATGGAAAGCAACGTACGGTAGTAACAAGTGGTTGTAAATGTTTTACAGGACAGTATGAATATGACCCTTCGCCAGATGATACTATGATACGTATAAATTGGTATTCTTTTAGTGATTATGGTTGTTGTGGACGATGTAAACATTTAGGATTTAAGTCAGGTACAGGTTATTGTACAAAATCTTAATTTTTAGAGATTCAGTAAAAAGAACAAAAATGTAAATTTTTAATAGGAAAGGAACAGAAATTATGACCCATGAAGAATTAGTAGCAAAAGCAAGAGAAGCGAAAAGTGCAGAAGAAATTATGGAAATGGCAAAAGCAGAAGGAATGGAATTGACAGAAGAAGCAGCAGCAGAATATTATGCAATGCTGAATCCGGAATCAGGGGAATTATCAGATGATGAGCTTGACAATGTATCTGGTGGTGGCTGTAAGACCAAAGTAAACGGAAAGAAGTATACCGTAGTAACAAGTGGTTGCAGATGTTTTACAGGACAATATAAAGAAGTTAGACCAGAAACTCACCATATGAGTACGATAGATAAAACTTGGAGGGATTTTTCAAGCTCTGGTTGTTGTGGTAGATGTTTTTATTTACGTTTAAATTCTGGTGGTATTGGATATTGCGTTCTATCTTAATGTTAAAAGTAAAAAAGGTGTAATGATATGAAATATATTTTAAATCCTCATATTGCCTTACGTTCTTGGAGATTGGTACCATATGCGTACTATATCAAAGGAGAAGTAACTGCAAGAGGCTTAAAAAAAGAAGAATATGACTTGCTTTCTATGTGTGACGGAAAGCATGAAATAGAAGAAAGTACATTATTAATATCATTGCTGGAAAGAGGTTTTGTTTCTCCCGTAAAGGAGGAACAAAACCTTTCTAAGTGGCAGATGAAAATTTGTAATAATCGCTATTTTCCGGCAATGAATTGGATGATAACAGGAAAATGCAATTATAATTGTTTGCATTGTTTTAATGCTTCTGATAATGCTCCAATTATGAGTGAATTTTCACTTGAAGAAGCAAATAAATTATTAGATGAAGCAGAAATGTGTGGTATTAATGCTTTTACGATTACAGGTGGA
>JAFWXB010000176.1 GCA_017523185.1 Lachnospiraceae bacterium
CAAATAAGTATTTATAGGATAAGGTGAGAGATGAGTATTTTTTTTCCGGGAGAATATTTAAATTCAACATATGAAATAGATTTTGACAAATTATATGAAAAAGGTTATAGAGGTATTATTTTTGATGTAGATAATACGATTGTACCACATGGTGCACCACCGGATAGACGAGCAATTATGTTGTTTCGTCATTTAAAAGAATTGGGATTTTCTTGTATGTTATTATCAAATAACAAAGAACCTCGTGTAAAATCATTTAATGATGTAGTGAAAGTAAATTATATTTATAAGGCAAATAAACCAATGCTAAAGAACTATAAAAAGGCAATGCACATATTAGGAACAACAAAAGAGAATACTATTTTTATAGGTGACCAAATTTTTACGGATGTTATGGGAGCAAATTTAACAGGGATTCGCACTATTTTAGTAAAACCAATACACCCAAAAGAAGAAATTCAAATTGTATTAAAACGAATTCCGGAAAAGTTTATTTTATTTCTTTATAAAATAAAGATAAAACTATTTGGAAATAAATATGAATCATCTGTAAAGAGAAAATAATAAAAGTAAAAATAAAATCAAATGAGGAGACAAGTATGAAAATTGTAATCGGTAATGACCATGCAGCAGTAGACTTAAAAAATGAAATTATGGCTTATGTAAAAGAATTAGGACATGAAGTAGTAAATTTTGGAACAGATACACATGAAAGTTGTAATTATCCGGAAATTGGTGCAAAAGTAGGACATGCAGTTGTAGAAGAAGATTATGATTGTGGTATTTTAATTTGTGGAACAGGTGTTGGAATTTCTATTGCAGCAAATAAAGTAAAAGGTGTGCGTGCAGCAGTTTGCTCTGATGTTACAACAGCACATCTTGTAAAAGAACACAACAATGCGAATATTATTGCATTTGGAGCACGTATTGTAGGAAGTGAACTTGCAAAAGAAATTGTAAAAGCATATCTTGAAGCAGAATTTATGGGTGGAAGACATCAGATGCGTGTAGATATGATTCACGAATTGGAAAAATAATGAGAATATGTCACAACTACTATATTCAGATAACAAATTTCTTTAGAATTTTACTATAGCATAAATAAGTAAAAAATAGTAGTTGAAATATATGGTATTTTATAGTAAAATTAATATCGAAATTTATAAGTTAAAAATCCTCATATCGTTGAGGTCGATGCTTCAAATAGTAGTTCATAACACGTTGTATCTCTATTTTATTATAGAATAAACAGGGACTGCCATCGTATGAAAAAATAAGCAAGAAACAAGCATAAACAATTTGGTAAATAAGAAAGAAAGGAATAAGTTACTGGTATTATAAGTGGTCACTTTTAAGATACTTATGATATGTACCCATTCGTTAATGGGGAATTTACGCCTATGGAGTATCATACCAATGTGAGTAGCATATCGGAGAAACGGTTGTAAAAGCAGATACGTTGAAGTAGGAATGAAACATAAAGGTTTATAACTTTTTATAAGTTTTCAGTAACGGAAATATTGAATGATTTCAGCAGGAGATTTTAGAAATGGTATTACAATCGAATATGATGGTAATATTTGTCAGATTATTGAATTTCAGCATGTTAAACCAGGAAAAGGTGCAGCATTTGTTAGAACAAAATTAAGAAATATTATTAGTGGAGGTATCGTAGAAAAGAGCTTCCGTCCAACAGAAAAATTCCCACAGGCTCGTATCGACAGAAAAGATATGCAGTATTTATATGGGGATGAAGATTTCTATCATTTTATGGATGTAGAAACATACGACCAGATTGATTTAACAATCGAATCTGTAGGTGATGCATTAAAATTTGTAAAAGAAAATGAAATGTGTAAAGTTTGTTCTCACAACGGCAAAGTATTTGCAGTAGAACCACCATTATTTGTAGAATTAGCAATTACAGAAACAGAACCAGGTTTCAAAGGTGATACAGCAACAGGTGCTACAAAACCGGCAGTAGTTGAAACAGGAGCAAAAGTTTATGTTCCATTATTCGTAGAAATTGGTGATGTAATTAAAATCGATACTCGTACAGGAGAATATCTCTCACGCGTATAATTTTTAAATGAATTTTTAAATACAGTTCATAATAATAAAAGCTAGGAATGTTGAATTTCCTAGCTTTTTTAATTTGTGCAATTTTACAAAAACCAACGTGGAGCAATCAAAGGACTTGTTATCCAAAATCAAGAAAAATTTGTAACATTATCAAAAGAACAACAATCCATTGTATTATATCAGATATTGAATAATCTTCGTACAAGTGAAGCAGCAGATTTACAATTGATTGGAGGTTCTAAAAATTCGGGAAAAAATATGATTAGTAAAAGAATTAATAATGCAGAAGAAATAATATTGATTTATCAATCTATTACAGGATTATACAAAGCAGAAGTGAATCTGCTAATAGTATGAGCTGGC
Source organism: Lachnospiraceae bacterium (assembly GCA_017523185.1). The sequence continues at coordinate 2,446 of JAFWXB010000176.1, forward strand.
AAAGTGTAGTTGTGTCTTTAAGTTATTTGAGAACCTTGTAATTTGTTTAATAAGTTTAAATGACATGGGAATAGATATATTTTTTGAGGAAAATAAAGTAAATGTTCTTGTTATTGAAAATCCAATCATATATACAAAGTTTTTAGAAAATCTTATGTCACAAATAGAGAATGGGTTTATTTTGTTATCCGAAGGGGAGAAAAGATTGCAAATACATAAATGTACAAGTATTATACATTCTCCCCTTTGTATAGATTTAAACAATAAAAAAATTTTATCATATTTATATAAGGAAATGAAAGAATTATCTAGTGAAAACTTTTTTGAAAAAGAGAACGTTAATTCAACCATTATATCATATTTAGAGGAGTTAATTATAAAAGTACCATATCCTGTTACATTAGACTTGAACCTAGATGAAATGAGTTTATATAAATTATATAATGTCCGTATTGAGATAGAAGAATTAACATTAATGGAAAAAATAATATATTATATTCAGTTAGAAAAAATGTTATGTAAAACACAATTGTTGGTTTTTGTAAATTTAAAGGCTTTTTTTAGTTCAGAACAACTGCAAGAAATCTATAAAATGGCATTTTATAATAAAATTTCAATTTTATTATTAGAATTTTCATAAAACTCTGTACTTTTAGAGGAAAAATATTGTATAATAGATAAAGACCAATGTGTTATTGAATTTTAACAGATTTCAGCATCTACCAAGGTGTTAAAGTTCGGTGATAACTTCAAATAATTTGAGGTTTGAGAACCTGTTTGAGAACCTTGTAAATTTGTAACATTAGTTTGCATTTGCTATAATACAACTATCAACAGCGAAGTTTGAGAACTTTGTAAATTTGTAATATTAGTTTGCACCTATGGTAGTCTTTAGGTGTAGAGATTGTTTGAGAACTTTGTAAATTTATTATTATTACACATTGAATTAAGGGAAAATACAATCAAAAATTGTATTTCCCTTTTATATGTTTTA
>JAFWXB010000177.1 GCA_017523185.1 Lachnospiraceae bacterium
ATTGGAAGTCGTTTATTTTCGTCTTTATCAGAGGTACTTGTCATACCAATTTCTTCTCCATAATAAACAAATGGATTGCCATTCATCATCATAAGAAGTCCTGCTGCCATTCGCATAGAAGTTTCGTTATTAGAAGTTACTTCTGCAACACGTCCCATATCGTGATTTGTTAAGAATGGAGCATCAATATAATTTGGATTATAAGAAGAAAAACGTGTGTCATAACTAATTAATTGGTCGATAAATTTTCCCGGTTTTAAGTAACCTTTTGCTGCTTTTAATAATATACCATAGGATTGTCCGGCATCAAAGTTAAAGATACTTGGTGTAAGACTGCCATAATATTCTTCAAATGTAGAAAGTGTATCCCAAACTTCAGATACCATATAAAATTTCGGATTAGAGTTTGTGCAATGTGTATAGAACCAGTTCATAATTTCATTGTTGCTTGCAATATTTCCATTTGCAATATGCATAACAGCATCTACACGAAATCCATCAACACCTTTTTCAATCCAAAAATCAGCAATTTTAGCAAAATCAGCTCGTAATGCATCGCTTTCATAATTCAAATCAGGCATACCGGACCAGAAAGCTCCTTCATAAAACCATTCTGTTCCCGGAACTTCGTAGTAAGTATTGTTTTTCTGTTCTTTTGTAAAATGATAATATTCTACATATGGACATTCTGCTACATTTGGTTCTTTCCCTGCTTCTAAACTCTGTAAATAAGTACATGCTTCTGTAAACCAAGGATGTTCGGAAGAACTATGGTTCATAACAAAGTCAATAATTAAATTGATGCCTCGATTGTGACATTCTTCGACAAGTTGTTCAAAATCTTCCATTGTGCCATATACTTCATCAATGTTGTAATAATCTGTAACATCATATTTATGATAAGATGGAGAAGGCATGATAGGCATTAACCAAATACCATTAAATCCCATATATTCAATATAGTCTAATTTTTCAATAACACCTTGTAAATCACCGATTCCATTACCATCAGAATCATAGAAAGAATATACAAAAATTTCGTAATAATTGCGATAATTATCATCAATAATATTTTCTTCTTGGTCATAAGCATACGAAATTTTGTTTTCTGTGATGTAGCCGTTATCTTGTTGCGTACAACCTGCAAAAAGACTTGTTGCAAGAGTAGTAGCTAACATAAGGCTAAGCGTTTTCTTTTTCATAAAAATCCCCCCATTTGTTAAGAATAAATTTATTGATATGAAAAATATCAATAGAGTGATTGCAATAGATTCCATTTGCAATCAAGAAATAATAAAAATTTGTTATTATCATACCATTATTTTCTATTTTTTGATAGAAGTTTTCAGGTTTTTATATAAAATTTTCTGAATTATAAATGAATAAAAAAGTTGATTGCCAATATTTATTTAACGTGAGTTCGATACTTAACAAAATTTCATAAAATATTACATAAAAATAGAGAAAAAACAATGTAAATTTCTTATTTGGATAAGAAAAATGATATTTTGCAAGTATCTTTAAAATTTGCCGAATTCACATTATTTAACTATAATTGATAAAATATTAAAAATTACATAAAACTATAATTCAAAAAATTGATTTATATTATAGATAAATTTATTGATTTATAGTTTTTAAGAAAATGTACAGATTGAAGAAAATAGAAAAATTTTAAAAATTTAAAAATTTTACTTGTCATATCAGAAACTATGTGCTATAATTCTATCTTGTCAGAAGGAATTCTGATTATCAAATGGGTAGATTCCCGAGTGGCCAAAGGGAGCAGACTGTAAATCTGTTGGCACTGCCTTCGGTGGTTCGAATCCACCTCTGCCCATTAAGTTTTGTTCATTAACGTATGTTAGTGGGTGGGACTTACATAGTTGCCGGCGTGGCGGAACTGGCAGACGCGCAGGACTTAAAATCCTGTCGTAGCAATAC
>JAFWXB010000178.1 GCA_017523185.1 Lachnospiraceae bacterium
AATATAGAAAATTATTTAGAAATTAAATGTGGTTCATCAATGTATAATGCAGGTTGTATATATAGTAAGATATATAATTTAGGCAATTTACCTAATGATAGCGAATTAATAAATGATTTAAAAGGAGTTATAGATATATATGATAAATATTATAAAATGTTTGTAAAAAAAGAAGTATGTACTAATATAAAGGAAAAAGATGAAAAAACAACATATTCTGAAGAAAAACAAGTAATAGAAGATGAATTTTATGATAAATATACAAAAGATGACTTTTTAAAAGAAGTTTTTATGAAACAAGAAGAATATCAACTTTTATCTAACTTACTTCTTACTAAGAAGAATATTATTTTACAAGGTGCACCTGGTGTAGGAAAAACATTTATGGCAAAGAGATTGGCTTATTCTATATTAGGGTATAAAGATAAAAAAAGAGTACAAATAGTACAATTTCATCAAAGTTATAGTTATGAAGATTTTATGGTAGGTTATAGACCAACAGAAATAGGATTTGAATTGAATTATGGACCCTTTTATGAATTTTGTAAACAAGCAGAAAAAGATAATAAACCATATTTTTTTATTATTGATGAAATTAATAGAGGAAATGTAAGCAAAATTTTTGGTGAACTTCTTATGCTGATTGAAAATGATAAAAGAGATGAATATATAAAACTTTTATATACAAAGGAAACATTTTTTGTTCCAAAGAATGTACATATTATTGGTATGATGAATACAGCAGATAGAAGTTTAGCAATTATAGATTATGCATTAAGACGAAGATTTGCATTTTATGATGTAAGACCTGCATTTGATAATAAAATGTTTGTAGAAATGATTGATACAAAAGAAAATGAAACTTTAAATCGTTTAATATCTTATGTGGAAAAAATGAATGAAGATATTAGACAAGATGATTCTTTAGGAAGTGGGTTTGAAGTTGGACATAGTTATTTTTGTACACGACCAGATATGGAAATAGATAAAAATTGGATTAAGTCCATTGTCGAATATGAAATTATTCCATTAATTAGAGAATATTGGTTTGATGATAAAGAAAAGTTAGAGGAATGGTCTCAAGAATTACGTGGTGTTTATAATGATTAAGATACAAAATATATATTATATGTTATCTTATGCATTCCGAACCTTACATGAAGCAGAGGCTGAAAAATATTTATCAGAAAAATTTGAATATATAGATGATTTATTTACAGTAATTTTAGCAAAAGGTATTGGGAAACAGGTAAAGCAAGGAATAGGAAAAGAGTATGTTTATAATACACAAGAATTAATATCTCCAAAAGGTAAAATTTGTATATCAGAAACTATAAAAGTGAGAGCTGTACAAAAGAATGGAGTATGTTGTGATTTGGATAATTTAGTAGAAAATACATATATGAATCAAATATTAAAATCAACATCATTATTACTTCTTCATTCAAAAGATGTAGCAAAAGAATATAGAAAGCAGTTAAAGAAAGTACTATTATTCTTTGTAAATGTAGATACAATTCATTGCAAAACAATAGATTGGAATAGATTACAATATAATCGTAACAATATATCTTATAAAATGCTTATGAATATTTGTTATTTGATTATAAATGGTATGCTTATATCAGAACAACAAGGTGCATGGAAACTAAATCGATATCTTGATGACCAACAAATGCATCGTTTATATGAAAAATTTATTTTGGAATATTATAAAAAGCATTTTCCAAAGTTAAAAGTAACACAATCTTATATTGACTGGAATACAAATGATGGAATGATTGAACTTTTGCCAAGAATGAAAACGGATATTATGTTAGAATATGAAGAAAAAATATTAATTATAGATACAAAATATTATAGTTCAGCAATGCAAAAAAATAGTAGATATGGAAATCAAACTATGTATTCACATAATTTATACCAAATATTTACTTATGTAAAAAATAAAGATATTCATCATAGTGGTAATGTAAGTGGGATGTTATTATATGCTAAAACAGATGAACAAAATCCAGATAAGGATTATTTTATGGATGGTAATAAAATAAGTGTAAAGACATTAGATTTGAATTGTGATTTTTTGGAGATTAAAAAACAATTAAATGGGATTGTTGATAATTGGTTAAAAAATACCAAGATTGATGTATAATATTGTTTATTTAATTCAGTAAAAATAGGTTATGAAATAATTTATAAGATTTATTTATGATAGAAATAACTGCAATATTAGGATTTACAGTTTCAAATAAATTTCTTGCTTATTGCGAATATATTTGGGATATGCTATAATAAACAGTAAGTATAAATAAAATTTATGCAGATATGCTTGTATAATCAATATATGAAATATAAGTATTTTAATGATAGTAAAGAATGATTTACTTACATTATTTTACTTAATTTCATAGTAAAAAGGAGATGGAAATATGACAGAAGCAGGATTTTTATTTGGGTTTTTCGCACTTATTTTATTTGTAGTAATTGTAGCAGTTATTGTTTCAGTTTCTGCTGTTACAAGTGCAGTAGCAGGAATTGTAGATGATGAAGATGGTTTAGAAGAATAAGTATATCAGATGTGCAGGAATTTGAATTGGAAAGTTAACTATGTTGACTAGAATTTCGTACCAAGATTTGAGAATGCGTCTTAAATTGTTTTTTGAGATGGAACAAAAAAGAAAGAGAGCTTTACAAATATAAGAATATTTTTATATTTGTAAAAGCTCTTTTTTATCGAATATCTAAAAAAAGTATAAACTACTTATAAAAAGTTGATTTTGATAAACATAAGAGTATAATAAAAACATCTTCGACCGACTGGTCGGTCAGTCCAAGAGTTTGTTAATCGTTATAGATATTGGACAACAAAATAAAAATAAAGGAGAAGTAAAAGATGTTATCCAAATTTAGTGTAAAAAAACCTTACACAGTATTAGTAGGTGTACTTTTGGTAATTGTACTTGGTGTGGTATCTCTTATGGATATGACAACGGATTTATTGCCGGATATGAGTTTTCCTTATGCACTTATTATTACAACAGATGTAGGGGCAAGTCCGGAGGAAATTGAAAAAACGGTAACTGCTCCAATTGAAGCTTCTATGGCAACGACATCAAATATTAAAAGTATTAATTCGATGTCAAGTAACAGTTATTCGATGGTTATTTGTGAATATGAACAAGTTGCCAATATGGATTCTGTTGTTATTGAAATTCAGCAAAATTTAGACCAATTAAGTGGTGCATGGGACGATACGGTAAGTGCTCCAATTATTATGCAGATTGACCCGGATATGTTACCTGTTATGACAGCAGCAGTTGACGTAGAGGGTATGGATTCGATTGCAGTATCTGAATATGTAGAAAATGAATTGATTCCTGCATTGGAAAGTATTGAAGGGGTAGCTTCTGCAAGTGCAACAGGAAGCATTGAAGAAAAAGTGATGGTTACCTTGAATACAGAAAAAATAAATGCTTTAAATGAAAAAATTCAAAATGAAATCAACAAGCAATTTGAAGAACCGGAAAGTGAAATTCAAAATGGTTTAGACCAATTAGAAGATGGAAAAGAAGCCTTATTAGATGGTTCAGAGCAACTTGGAACCGGTATTGGTGAAGGTATGCAGGAAGTTTTGGAACAACAAAATAAACTGTATAAAACAAAAGAAGAATTAGTAAAACAGTTAAGTGAGTTAAAAGAACAAAAAACAGTTTTAGAAACCATTCAGAAAATTTTAGATGAATTTCTTGTTTCAGATACATATGCAAAAATGATAGAACTTGGAAAAGAAATTGATGCATTAAGAGAATTAATTAATAGCAACAATTTTATTCCGGAAGAACAATTAGAAGCTTTTAGGGAACAACTCGCAGAAGCACAAGCAAAATGGGAAGAAGCAAATAAGGGAATTGGGCTTGATTTTTCAGCATTAGAAGAACTTGGATTTAAAGTAGAGGATTTTTCAGATTTGTCATCTGTATCGGCTTCACTTGGTACGATGCTTACACAGATGAATGTGGGAATTGAAACAATTGAATCTGCTTTAAAACAGATTGAAGATGGTGAAGTTGCATTAGACCAAGCACTTGGAATGATTAATGCAAATGGGCTTGTAGCAAGTATTCAAATGAGCCAATCTTATACAGACCTTGTAACTGCATTAAATGGTCTTCAGCAAGCACAAACAGAATTAGAAAATGCAAAAGATCAAGCACAACAATCAGCAGATTTGAACAATATATTGACATTAGAGACAATTACAGGACTTTTAACAGCTCAAAATTTTGATATGCCTGCAGGATATGCATATGACGGAGATACACAATATCTTGTTCGTATTGGTGAATCGGTAGAAACCGTAGAAGATTTAGCTAATCTTGTGCTTATTAATCTTGGAATGGAAGAAGTTGGAACCATTCACTTATGTGATGTGGCAGATGTAGAGCTTGTGGATAATGCAGGAGAAGTATATTCTGTGGTCAATGGTAATCCAAGTATTTCTATTTCTTTAGAAAAACAGACAGGATATTCTACAGGAGAAGTAACAGACCGTATTTTAGAAAAGTTTGAAATGCTTGAGAAAAATAATGCAAATTTAAACTTTACAGTTCTTATGGACCAAGGAATTTATATTGATGTTATTGTAGATAGTGTTGTAGAAAACATGATTATTGGTGCAATTCTTGCAATTCTTGTTTTATTGGTATTCTTAAAAGATTTTAAACCAACAATTGTAATTGCTTGTTCGATTCCATTATCAGTAATTGTATCAATTGTACTCATGTATTTTACTGATATTACATTAAATATTATTTCCATGTCAGGTTTAACACTTGGAATTGGTATGTTAGTAGATAACTCTATTGTAGCGATTGAAAATATTTATCGTTTAAGAGTAGAAGGATATTCCATTCGTAAAGCATCGGTAGAAGGTGCTTCACAAGTAGCAGGAGCACTTGTAGCTTCTACACTTACAACCGTTAGTGTTTATGTACCGATTATTTTTACAGATGGTATTACAAAACAATTATTTGTAGACCTTGCACTTACAATTGCATTTACACTTGGAGCAAGTTTATTAGTAGCTCTTACCTTTGTTCCGGCATTAGCTTCTTTTACGTTAAAGAATACCAAAGAAATTGCACATCCTTGGTTTGATAAATGTAAAGATATGTATGGAGAATTTTTAGAAATCTGTTTACATCATAAAATTATTGTTTTTGTGGTATCTATTGCACTTTTAGTAGTAAGTGCAGTAGCATCTTTATCAAAAGGTATGACATTTATGGATATGGAAATGGAAACAAATCAGTTATCTGTATCCATTACAGCAAAAGAAGATGAAGTATTGGAATTTGACGAACTTGTAGCATTTTCTGATGAAGCGATTGAGAAAATAATGACAATTGAAGGTGTAGAAACAATTGGTGCAAGTATTGGTGGAAATTCTACTGCAAGTCTTATGAGTGGTGGAAGTGGAGACGCAGTTACAATGTATGTATTGTTGGAAGAAGATAGTAATGCTTCGATTTATACAGTTGCAGAACAAATTGAAGAAAAAACAAAAGATATGAATTGTCTTGTAACTTGTAATACATCTTCTATGGATATGACTGCAATGTTTGGCTCTGGTCTTTCGATTCAAGTAAAAGGTGCAGATATTGAAAAATTACAAAAAGTAGCATCACAAGTCGCAGAAATTGTTTCAAATGTTGAAGGAACGGTTGATATTGTGGATGGTTTAGATAACCAATCTCCACAGCTTGCAATTATTGTAGATAAAGAAAAAGCAGCAGAATATGGCTATACCGTAGCCCAAGTATTCCAACTCGTATACGCAGAAATGGCAAGTAATACAAGTGCTGCAACGATTTCCTCTGATGTAAAAGATTATAGTGTATATCTTCAAACAGAAGAACAATCAAAAGTAACATTAGATAATATCAGAAATATTACATTTACACATACCGATAAAGAAGGAAATGAAAAAGAAGTTGCTTTAACAGAAATCTGTACAATGGAAGATACAACAACATTAAGTACGATTAATCGAACTGCTCAAATGCGATATTTAACAGTATCTTGTGGTATTGATGATAACCATAATGTTACCTTAGTAAGTAATGATGTAAAAGAAAAATTAGCAGGTCTTACACTTCCGGAAGGTTATGAAATAAAAATGGCAGGGGAAGATGAAACGATTAATGAATCTATGGAACAAATGGTACTTATGTTACTTCTTGCAATTATATTTATTTATTTAATTATGGTAGCACAATTCCAATCATTGTTATCACCATTTATTATTATATTTACAATTCCACTTGCATTTACCGGTGGTTTCTTTGCACTCTTTCTTTCGGGAAAAGAATTAAGTGTGATTGCAATGCTCGGATTTATTATGTTAGCTGGTTTAATTGTAAACAATGGTATTGTATTAATTGACTATATTAACCAAGAACGTGCAGAAGGGGTAAGTAAACATGATGCTATTATTGATGCAGGTGTAACACGTTTACGTCCAATTCTTATGACTGCATTAACAACGATTTTAGCCATGTCTACTTCAGCAGCAGGTATGG
>JAFWXB010000179.1 GCA_017523185.1 Lachnospiraceae bacterium
ATTCCAAAAAGTGAAACTTGTTTAATTGGAGATACTATGTTTGATGTAGAAGGTGCAAAATTTGCAGGTGTCGATTGTATTGCAGTTACATATGGATTTGGTGATGTAGAAGAAATGAAACAAGCAGGTATTCTTGCTGTATGTGATAATCTTATTGACTTACCGAAGATTTTACAGAATTTAGAGAAATAAAGAATAGAATATATTCTTGAAAAGTAAGAAATTTTATATAAGAGGAATGTAGGATTGAAAACAAATTTAGGTTTAGCATCGAAAATATGGGAAGTCGTTTATCCCGTTGGAATGTACTATGTAGCAATTACGATTGGTATTTTTGCAGCACAATGTTTTTTTGGAACAGGAATTGAAAATTATATGATTTGCAAGATTTTAGGAAGTTTGCTTGCAATTCCTGTTATCTATCCATACTATAAGCATGATTTGATTTTTGAGGGAACATATAAACAGAAATTTTTATTTTCAAGTGAAGTAATAAAAAATATTATCATAATTCTTATTTTTAGTGCTTGTATTGGGATTGGTCTTAATAATGTGATTTGTATGTCACCACTTGTAGAATTATCGGAAGGGTATGAAGAAGCAAGTGAAGCATTTTATGGAAGTACCATTTGGTTGGAACTTTTAGGTTCAGCTTTAATTACGCCAATTTTAGAAGAATTATTGCATCGTGGAATTGTATACAAGCGATTACGCAATATGTTTGGTTTGTTTCCCGCCATTATTGTTTCAGCATTTATATTTGCAGGGTTGCATTTTAATATTGTACAGTTTTTATATGCATTTCTGCTTGGACTTGTATTTGCAATATTTATGGAGAAAGCAAAACATCTCTATGCACCAATACTTGCACATATTATAGCCAATACAATTGCAGTTATTCGTACAGAAACAGGCATTTTGGAAAATACAGTAGATGGCTCTGTGTTTGCATGGACAGTATCTGTTGTGTTACTTATTATAGGAATTGGAAGCATATTGTTTTATGCGAAAAATGAAATAAAATGGAATAAGTAGTCAATCATTTGCAAATTGTTGATAGCGTATGTTTGAAAAATTATGTTATTTTTATAAAAATTAAGTAGCATTTTTAGGTATAATTTTACAGAAGGAGCATATAATGAAAAAGATAGTATTTTTTGATATTGATGGTACATTGTGGGATGAAGAAATGCAAATTCCGGAAACTACAAAAATAGCTATAAAGAAATTAAGAGAACATGGGCATAAAGCGTTTTTATGTAGTGGCAGAGCAAAAGCAAATATTTGTGACCCAAAGCTAATGGAATTAAATTTTGACGGCATTATTGCAGCTTGTGGCAATCATGTAGAAATGAATGGAAAAATTTTGCATGAAAATATTTTATCTTTGGAAACAGTACGATTGATTTATGATGTAACAAGAAAGTACCATTTACCAATCGTATTAGAAGGTCCTAAAAAACAATGGCTTGATGAAGAAGGATTTGAAGGGGATTCTTATATTACTTACATTAAATCTTTAAAAGATACATCAGTTATGCTTCGTGAATTTAGCGAAGATATTTATGTAAATAAATTTTCGGCATTGATTGGACCACAGACAAATTATGAAGCTGTAAAAGAAGCACTTCTTCCAATGTTTGATTTTTTAGAACATGGACAAGGTGTTGTGGAAATGATTCCAAAAGGTACATCAAAAGCAACCGGAATTGCATGGCTTTGTGACTATTTAGGAATTGCAAACGAAGATACTTATGCAGTTGGAGATAGTGTCAACGATTTGGATATGCTTCAATTTGTAGGACATGGAATTGCAATGGGAAATGCTTCAGATATTGCAAAACAATCAGCAGAATATGTCACAACATCTTTAGAAGAAGATGGAATTTATCATGCATTAGAACATTATGGATTGATTTAGGATAATTTTTTATAAAAATATATTTTCTTATGTAAATAGTAGTA
>JAFWXB010000180.1 GCA_017523185.1 Lachnospiraceae bacterium
AATACTCATACCTTCTGCTTCTACTATTAAATCTTTCATAGCTGAAAGATTTAAGTTTCCATCTGCATCTAAAACACCAATCACAACACCTTCTACTCTTTCTTGTTTTAACATACGAATTTGTTCTTTCATAATTTCCATTTCATAAGAACTATAACAAAAATCCCCAAATCTTGGACGAATTAACGCATGGATTCGAATATCTGTTTCTTTTCTTATTTGATGTACCAACGCTATATCCGGTGAAGTTCCACCTATCGGTAAATTTGAACACAATTCCAAACGACTTGCTCCACCATTTGCAGCACAAATTGCAGATTCCACACTATCTACACAACATTCTAAAATATAATCCTTCATAATTTTCAATCGATTGTGTTATGTTTTTATAAAAAACCACAATCATTACCCAATATCATTTAACTAACCATATATAATTATGTATCTTACATAAAATTCAAACAATTAAAATCTGTTTCTTCAAAAAATAATACAATTTTTTATGCAAAATTAATATAAAAATATATAAACGAAATGATATCAAAGCATTATCTCCTTTTTTTCTATTTCAAACTTCTCAATCCAAATTAAAACTCTACCTAAAATAACATGAGTTTGACAAACAACATATGGAATTAAAATTGCCTGTAAAACATGAAAATATACACAAAAAGTTACATTTTCATAGTTAAATTTATGTGTTAAATATATTCTTAGTAAATTATTGAACTTATGTTAAAATAATAAATTTATCAATTAATCACATATTTTAGTCTAAAATTTTCTTAATTTAAAATATTTTCAAAACAGCTTCTATACCTCGTACCATATCTTCTAATTCCATCGCATACCCTTGAACATTACCATTTTTTTGCTTTTCTTTCCATTGTTCCAGCAAAAATGGAACATGTACAAATCCTGCTTTCATATTAGGATAATACTTAGTCACTTCATATAATACTGTATACATCACATGATTGCACACATAAGTACCTGCACTATACGAAACTGCACCTTTTACTCCAACACTTTGTATCGCTTGTACCATATCCCATACTGGAAGATTTGAAAAATATGCAGTTGCACCATCTGTTTTTATTATTTTGTCAACAGGTGTTTCTCCTGCATTGTCTGCAAGCACTTTTTTTCCATCAGAAGAACGCACATTATTCAAGTTAATAGCCACACGTTCCACACAAATTTCAGAACGATTTCCAGCTTGTCCCAAAGATAACACAATATCAGGCTCATATTCCTGTAATAATTGTTTTAAACGAATACTTGTTTTCTCAAACTCAACCGGAAGCAATTCTTTAATAAGAATTTTATCTTCTAAAGTAGTTACTTTTTCTAAAATAAGTTGAGAAGGATTCACAGATGACCCATTAAAAGGTTCAAAAGCTGTAAGTAAAATTTTCATAAATTTTCCTTTCTATTATAATTAATGTTCTGCAAATTAAAAAACATAAAAAAATAAAGATTTTCCATATAAAAATCGATATTTTAAAAAATTAAAATCACCAAACTTATCTTTATCAAAAAAAATCCTACAAATAGCAACTTTATTCTAATTGTAGGATTTTTCTACTTTTTACAAAATATTTTTTACTATCAAGGAAATATTGATACCCCACTTTTACATAACATCACCTACTCCTTTTCTTACTTTAGAATAGTTCTTTGCTATCTGTTTTAATACTTTTTTTGACATCTCTAATATCGTACTTTTTGTAATTTTTTACTCTTTTATCCATGAAATATTCCCTTTTGATATTATAACATAATTTCAAAATGTAAAAAAGAAGTTCTATCAGTTTTTGTAATGAAATCTAATAAATTAAAATATACAAAAAAAGCTGTCTTTTTTCTAAAAAACAGCTTTTCCTAATAAAAACATTATTGTTTTATTTTTAGCAATCTTTTTTTTATTATTAAATAAATACAAGCTATTATACAACTCACTATTGTTGTTATTAAAAAACTATTTATACCATATGTTTTCTGTCTATATATAATTTTATAATAGAAACTCCATACATACATATGAATAAAATATATTATTGTACTCATATTTCGTAAAAACGGATATAAAGCATTATCTTTTAAATTTATACTTTCAACTATTCCAAACAATCCAATAGATGTTATTATTAATAAGTATGTACTTATAATTTCATTTTCTATAAAATAATTTCCAATGAAACCAAGTATAAATATTGTTAAATTAATCTTCCTTGAAATTTTTTTATGAGCAATATACATTCCTATTGGAATATATATTGCACCTGTAAAAATTCTACCATTATTAATAAAATAGTATGTTAATTGACGAAATAGAACAATAAAAGGTACTGTTCCTTCATATTCTACTAACCAATTTAAACTAATCATAATAACACTTATAATAATACTTATTTCTATCCCCTGCCATCTTAGATACTTATTTTTTATAAGAATAATTATTAAAATAATAGTATAAATTGTTGACAATAAATACCATAATTGCCATGAATTGTATTGTTCTCCAATAAAAAGTAAACCTCTTATATACATTAAAACAGCTTTAATAATAGAACTATTATCAGAAATAAAATGATATATTGCTAATGGTGTATATATTATCATCCAACATAAATACATCTTTATTATTTTATATAAAAAATTCTTTATTATTAGCATATCATTCAAATTATATGGAAAAGATAATTTTATTGATAATAAATATCCAGATGCTAAAAAAAAGAACGGTACTGCCATATTTACAATATTATTATAAATAGTTAGAGTATTTTTATTATTACAATTTACTAATGGACATGTATGAATTGCAATAACAGCAATTGCCATTATAAATTTAACTACATCAATACTGTTATATTTCTTTTTTATTTCTATATTTTCTATTTTATTTTCAGTTGTTAAATTACTTCTCCTATCTTTCACTATTCTGTCCATAATACGCATTAACACCATGTTTTCTATTATAATGCTTTGTCAATATATATTTTTCCATATTACTTTCAGAATTTAAAAATAACGTTTTTATACTCATTTCTGCAACTTTTTCCATAACAACTGCATGATATACAGAATTAGCAGAATCTTTTCCCCATGTAAAGGGACCATGATTTTTTACAATAATTCCCGGAATATCCATAGGATTATAGTTTTGATTTTCTATTGTTTCTATAATCACTTTTCCTGTATTTGCTTCATATGCCATTTGAACTTCATGTTCTGTCAAAGCTCGTGTACACGGAATATCCCCATAAAAATAATCTGCATGAGTAGTTCCTAATGCTGGAATGGATTTTCCTGCTTGTGCAAAAGCAACTGCATGAACGGAATGTGTATGTGTAATTCCACCAATTTCTGAAAAAGCTCTGTATAATTCTAAATGTGTTTCTGTATCAGACGATGGTTTCCATTTTCCTTCTACTACATTTCCAGTATTTAAGTCTACAACTACCATATCCCCAGGCGTCATTACATCATAATCAACACCAGAAGGTTTAATTACAACTAACCCTGATTCTCTATCTATTCCACTTACATTTCCCCATGTATAAATAACAACCCCTTTTTTTACTAAATCCATGTTAGCTTGATATACTTTTTCTTTTAATTGTTCTAACATAAGACCTCCTCTATATAGTAATAAGTTATTCTATTTCTTTATAACTCTCCATTGATTCTAAGATTTGTATTGTTCGTTGTAATCCTTGTTCCAAATTATAAAATGGTTCCCAATTTAATTCTCTTAACTTATTTTCATCTAAAATATTATTTTGAACGAAAGTATTTGTTTGATTTGATATTTCTAAAATTAATTTCGTATTTCTATATTTTACAAACCATTCTGCCATACTTCTTATAGAAGTTATGGATTGCGAGGAAGACACATTATACGTTTCGCCACTTTTTCCAAAAAATAAAATAGAAAAAATAGCTGATACTGTATCTGCAACATATAAATAAGAACGAACTTGTTTTCCCTCACTTTTTAAAATAATATTTTCCTTTTTTATAGAACTGCGTATAAATTGTGCTACTACTTTATTATCTGTTTTTGTCATTGTAGGACCATAAATATATCCTAATCTGGCAATTACAGATGGAACATTATACTCTAATAAATAGCTTTTACATAAAAGTTCTGCTACGCGTTTACTTTCCGGATACCCTGAACGTACCATATTAAAATTTATTTTTCCATAATCTGTTTCCGTATAACTCTCCGATTTAATATCTTCACCATATACTTCCATAGTAGATGTGAATAATACTTGTTTGCACTTTTTCTTATTTGCAAATTCTAATATATTTTTTGTTCCCAACACATTCGTCAGAATTGTTTCTACAGGATATAAACTATATGATTTTGGGTCTGCATTACTCGCTCCATTGATGATATAGTCCACATCAATTTCTTCGTTAATACTTTCACAAATATCTTGTTCTATAAAATATAATTTAGAATTATTTTTTGCATATGGAAATCTGCTTTCTAAACGTTCTTTTGACCTTCCCATTGCATAAATTGTATAATTTGTTCCTAAAAACTCATTTGCATAAAGCAATGTATCAACAATAAAAGAACCTATTAATCCTGTAGCACCTGTTATTAAAATAGAAAACTCTTTTTGTGGTAATAATTTTGCTACTTTATGTAAATCTTCTTTATAAAATTCATTCTCATAAATTTTCATTTTAATGTATCCAATCGTCTTTTTTCGCACTTAATAATGACTTAAATATTTCAATATCTTCTGTTGTTGTCAATTTTAAATTCTTTTCAGAACCTGCTGACATATATAATTTTTTCCCTAATTCAATGTACATTGTACATGAAGCTACAGAATTTGTAATTCCTTGTTCTAAAGCCTCTTTATGTGCATGAATAATATCTTTTAAGAAAAAAGATTGTGGTGTCTGTGTAATTTTTAAATTATCTCTAGCGACCTGTTCTTCGGAAGATTGTCCATCATATGTTTTTAACATAGCAGCAGTACAAGGTATTACTGTAATTGCATTTCCATACTCTCTACAAACTCTTATATTATCTGATATAACTTCCTGACTTAACATTGGACGAATCGCATCATGGATTAAAACAATATCATCTTCTTCTCCATGTCTTTTTGCTATATCATACAAACCATTGCGTATAGAATCTTGTCCATTCAATCCACCATTTACAACGCCTTCCAATTTTGTAATTCCAAATTGTTTTGCATATGCCTTTAAAATATCATGCCAACCTTCTAAACAAACAACTTCTATTGCATCTATATTTGGATGTTTTTGAAAAGCTTCCATTGTATACACAATAACAGGTTTATCATATACATTGATAAACTGCTTTGGAATATCCTGATTCATTCGTGCTCCAACTCCACCTGCGATAATTAATGCGATATTCATTTCTTAATTTGCCTCCCCTTTTATATCTTTGATATATAATTGTATATAATCTTTTGATTTCTTTCGGAATGTTTCTTTATACTGTTTGTCATATCCTTCCTGTTCTGCTTGTAAATATTTCTTCCAAACTTTTTTAACAGACAATTCATGTTCTTCTACAATTCTTTGCGAAACTCCAATTTCACGAGCAAAATATTGTAATTTATTATTCCAAGAAATAGCTACAAATGGTACATCTAAAGAATATGCTACAATACAAGAATGTAAGCGTGATGATATAATACCTTTAAATCCACTAACTATCTGTACTAACTCTTTTGGATTACTTGGTGTCAATATATACTCTTTTACATCTTTTCCTACTAATTTACATAATTTTTCTGCAAAAGCACTATCGCTTTCATCACCATTATTAAATATTTTCCATTTCACATTTTTTCTTTCCAATTCTTGAATTAATTGAACCCAAAAATCTTCATACTTTTTATATACTTCATTTCTTCCAAATTCACGAAAACGTTCCGGAGTAATTACACCCAAACCAATGATATCTGATGTTTTATCTTTTTTAATTTGATAAGTTTCTGATGCCCATGTTCCAATATCAGATATTTTATCTACCATAGTTTTTTTATTTTTTATATATTTTTTTAGTTCTTCTATTTCATCACGAGTTGTAACTATTTTTACAATATTTCTACTTAAAGCATCTTCAAACATTTTACAACGCTTATCATTTGGATTATATTTACTCTCAACTCCCACACAATTTATATATACAGGAATATTTAATTGTTCTGCTGTTTCGATTAAAAGATGATAATATGGTGCAAAATTTAATCGTACATCATATTTTAATGTACCTGCTCCCATTACAATAATTCCATCTATTCCTTTTAGTTTCTTTTCATAAATTGATTTTAAGCGTTTTTTATCATCACTAAATTTCCATTTCCATTCATCAAGATATGTGGTTGGAAAATGCAACATTGAAAATCCTTTTCTTAATACACGCAACGAAAAATATAAAATTGGTATTCCTTTATCAGATGTAAATTTATCCTTTTTACTTTTTCTTCCAAACCAATCGATTTTAGAAACTTCAATTGTCTTATCATATTTTTTAATTAAATATTCACTACAATCAAATAAGAGTGGGTCCCCCATATTGTTCTCATAATATAAACCAACTAATGCTATTTTCAATCTATCTTCCTCGCAATTTCATATACATTTTTTTTAATAATTCTTTATAAGAATAAATTATGATGAAACATAAAACACATAAACATAAAAAATTTTCCCATGGACTTCGTTTTATATAAATAAAACAAACCATAGCAAAACCAGTACTTAATAAGAAAATCATTTTTTTATCAATATGAATACTGATATATTTTCTTAACAACATAATACGTCTAATCACTACAACTATATATCCCATTGCTAACGAACATACTGCTGCATAGATTCCAATTGTTCCAATAAACAAATGAATAAATACAATATTTACTACACTTCCCATTATTGTAGTTGTAAAAATCATTCTGTTTTTTTTGATTGTACTAATAATACTTGCAACAAATGAACTAATACACGAAAATAACGCACCAATTAAAGTAAAGGGAATTAAATTTTCTGCATCAGAATAAGAAGCATCAATCATATATGGAAAAATTATTTTTATCATTGGAATTAATGCTAATGTTCCAAAACTTAAAAATTTTATATATTCATTTATCGCTTTTGTATAAAAAAGACCCATTTCTTCTTTATTGCAACCGGCTTTTGAAAATGTTAATTCCTGCCATGCCATCTGAAAACATTGCGTTACTAAATTAATCATTGCAGAAAATTTATTTGCTACTGCATACATTCCATTTTGTGTAACACTTAATTGTTGATTAATCACAATTTTGTTATAACTTGTCAAAAACCAAAATGCTGCTGAATTTAAGGATAATGGCATTGCAAATTGTAACATAGAAATAAATAACGTTTTATCAAAATATTCTCTTTTAATCAATTGATAAAAACGTATATTTATTCCTACAAATAAAACATTTACTATCATACCCAAGCAATAAGAAACATACATATATTTATATCCATATTGTAATAAAGCAATAAATATAATATTACTTGCAACATTAACTAAAGTTCCTAAAAATCCTCCAATTGCAAATATATAATCTTTCTTCAATGCCCGAGCAACATAACCAACTACTTGTGCTATATTTGCAGATAAGCCATATAAATATAGCCAACCAATATATGAAATATTGAAAAATACTCCCATAATTGCAACAACAATGGTATAAACGAATGTTGAACTTGCAAAAATAATCAATCCATTTGTAACAGGTTTTGCCTTTTCATTATGCTCTTTATAATCAAACATAAAACGCATAATGCCACCCCAAATATCAAAAAAAAGTATAGAACTTAAAAATGTAATATATGCAATATGCAAATCATATGTTCCAAAATCATTTGGATTGATATATTTTGTATATAAAGGAAGTAATAAAAATTGAGTTGCTTTTGTTAAAACATTTCCTATTAA
>JAFWXB010000181.1 GCA_017523185.1 Lachnospiraceae bacterium
CATATGGTGTCACGCTTGGACTTGCATTTGCCTCCGATATGTTATCCATGTATTTCTTTTATGAATTATTGACACTTGTAACAGTTCCACTTGTAATGCATAGTTTAAAACGAGATGCTGTTCATGCAAGTCGAAAATATTTATATTATTCGCTTGGTGGTGCAGCATTTGCAATGATGGGACTTGTATTTTTAATTGTATATGGGGAAACATGTGAGTTTGAATTAGGTGGTGTATTAGCCTTAGATAGAGTTGCAGATAAAGCTCCTTTATTATTATGGATTTACTTATTTGCTTTTTTGGGGTTTGGCGTAAAAGCTGCAATTTGGCCGTTATGTTCATGGTTGCCACAAGCAGGTGTTGCACCGACACCGGTAACTGCTTTGTTGCACGCAGTAGCTGTTGTAAAAGCAGGTGTCTTTGGCATGATTCGTTTGACCTATTATAGTTTTGGAACGGAATTTTTGCGTGGAACATGGGTACAGTATGCTGTTATGACATTTGCTATGATTACGATTGTATATGGTTGTAGTAGGGCAGTTAAAGAAACACATATTAAACGTAGGCTGGCATATTCAACTGTTAGTAATTTATCTTACATTATTTTTGGAATTACTTTAATGACACCAATGGGACTTGTTGGTGCGTTGTGTCATTTAGTATTTCATGCTGTTATGAAAATTTGTTTATTTTTCTGTGCAGGTTCTTTTATGCATCAAACTGAAAAAAGCTATGTTTATGAAATGGACGGATTAGGAAGAAAAATGCCAATTACGTTTGGGTGTTTTACAGTTGCAGGATTAGGTCTTATGGGAGTACCGGGACTTGCAGGTTTTATTAGTAAATGGAATTTAACAGAAGCTGCTGTATATAGTGAAAATAAATTAGCATATATAGGAATTGTATGCTTGTTAATTTCTTCATTTTTAACAGCTATTTATATTTTGACAACTGTTGTTAGGGCATTTTTCCCAAGAAAAGAAGTAGAAGCAACTGTTGGAGAATATATTACAGACCCCGGATGGAAAATGTGTTTTCCACTTATTGTTTTTGCAGTAAGTGTTGTAGTGCTTGGATTGCATTCAGAGCCATTGGTAGAGTTTTTTAAAGATGTTGCACAAGGAATCTATTAGAAGGGAGATAAGTGTATGTTTGGAAAAAATTTAATATATAGTTTCGTCTTTTTACCAATAATAGGTGCATTTGTTTCTTATTTGATAGGAATTTTTTTAGAAAAAAAGAAAACAGGAACAATAAGTGTAGAAAAAAAAGCGAATGAGTATACCAAGAAAAATACATATCATAGGCATAAAGTATGTGATTTTATTTTTGTTATAATTACAATGATAGAATTGATAGGTACAATGGTATTGTATTTTAATTTATCTCAATATGAGGGAATTATAGCAGAAATTCCAAATATTTGTGGCATGGGAATTCGATTTACTTTAGATGGATTTCGTGCGATTTATTGTGTCATTACAGCTTTTATGTGGGCAATGACTGCGATTTTTTCTATGGAATATTTTGCACACTACAAAAATTGTAATCGCTATTATTTCTTTCAATTACTTACTTTAGGAGCAACAGAAGCCATTTTCTTATCAGCAGATTTATATACGACCTTTATCTTTTTTGAAATCATGTCGCTTTGTTCTTATGTATGGGTAGTACAAGATGAACGAAAAGAATCTATGCGAGCAGGAGCAACTTATTTGGCAGTTGCAATCATTGGTGGTCTTGTAATGTTAATGGGCTTATTTTTATTGTATTACCAAGTGGGAACATTAGAAATCAAGGCGTTGTACGAAGCTTGTCGTGGAAAAAATGTAGATGCAGCAGTAATATGCTTATTTGTGGGATTTGGTGCAAAAGCAGGTGCATTTCCACTTCATATTTGGCTTCCAAAAGCACATCCGGTAGCACCGGCACCAGCAAGTGCATTGCTTTCCGGTATTTTAACAAAAACAGGTATTTTTGGAATTTTAGTCATTAGTTGTCAAATATTATTGCATGATGAAACCTGGGGAGCATTTATATTATTACTTGGTGTGATAACCATGTTTTTAGGTGCAGTATTGGCTGTTTTTTCAATAGATTTAAAACGTACATTGGCGTGCTCGTCTGTATCGCAGATTGGATGTATTTTAGTTGGAATAGGTATGCAAGGCTTGCTTTCACATGAAAATGGATTGGCAGTACGAGGTACATTTTTGCATATGATAAATCATTCACTATTCAAATTGGTATTATTTATGGTAGCGGGTGTGATTTATATGAATGTGCATAAATTGGATTTGAATGATATTCGTGGATATGGTCGAAATAAACCATTACTTGCATTTATTTATCTTATGGGAGCATTAGGAATTGGTGGAATTCCATTTTGGAGTGGATATATTAGCAAAACATTATTACATGAAAGTATTGTAGAATATATCCATGGAATAGAAAATGGCACATTTATATCTAATTTCTTTTCTGTTGGACAAATGCAGGCTATTGAATGGATTTTCTTAATAAGTGGTGGTTTGACAGTTGCTTATATGTGTAAATTATTTGTAGCTATCTTCTTGGAAAAAAATACAAATAAAGCAGTACAGGAAACATATGATAATCAAACCAATTATATGAATTTGCCAAGTAAAATTGCTTTAACAGTAAGTGCGTTATTATTTCCAATTATGGGAATGTTGCCAAATATAACTATGAATCGTTTGGCAGATATAGGACAATCCTTTATGGGATTTTCAGGACACGCACATGAAGTTCACTATTTTATTTGGACAAATGTAAAAGGAAGTTGGATTTCTATTGGAATAGGTATTATTGTATATGTAGGTATTGTACGAAAACTGATGATGAAAAAGCAAAAAGATGGAAGTATGATATATGTAAATTGTTGGCCGAAGTGGCTTGATTTAGAAAATGCAATTTATCGACCAATTTTATTGCAATGGCTTCCAAATATTTTGGGATTCGTATGTGGTGTGTTAGATATTTTTGTAGATAGTATTGTTTTATTATTAAGAAAAACCATTTATCGAGATAGTATTGAAGAAACAGAGCTAGAAGAAGGAAATGAAGTAACACATGTCGTTGGACGATTTTTCAATACATTGGAACGCTTGTTAAACCAGACTATTTGGAAAAACCACCCACAGAAGGAAGATTTTGAACATAGATTTGCATTGTTGTATTCTTCCTTTAAAGAAAATATTGGATTTATCGGACGCAGTTTGTCATATGGATTGATTTTATTTTCAGTAGGAATGTGTGGAGTGCTTATTTATTTGTTAGGGAAGTAAGAAATTAACAAGGAGGATTTCATGGCTATTTGGGAAGATTTTGAATTGGATTGTACAGAATATTTAAACAAACAATTTGGGGCATATGCACAGTTTATTCATCAAGGAGGACCTGATTCAACAAAACCGGATATTTTTGTTCATACAAGTACAGGAAATAGATTTTATATAGAAGCAAAACATACACCAGCACAATGTGGGCAATTTGTATTATTGCCAAATATTGAAAGTGGTAAATTTGAATATAGCACAAAAAATGATACACATCTTAATTCCTATGCAAAAATGATTATGGAATATATGAATTGTGAATTTGATGCTTTTCGAGAATGTGGAACAGCAGGAAAAGAAATTGAAATACAAAATGGACAAGAAATTTTTTCTAATTGGATAATTGAGATGTATAAACAAAAAGGTGTTGTATTTTTTATTACAAATGATTATGTTATTCTTCCAATTCATAAATTTGCAGATTATTTTGAAGTGACTGCAAAATATCGCATTAAACGAAGTGGGTCAGATGCTGTTGGAAAGACAAGAAGTTTGGAAATATTGGAGTATATCAAATCAAATTCTTATTTAATAGATGCATATCAGATAGAGGGAAAAAAATTATTTGTAGAATCCAATCAAAATTTGCACAATTTGCGTTTTGTTTATAGAATGAATGAATATATGTTTTCTTTGCGTGATAATAAATATGAGGTTCGAAAGTTATCAAATACTTATCATGCAAATG
Organism: Lachnospiraceae bacterium; assembly: GCA_017523185.1. The sequence continues at coordinate 4,048 of JAFWXB010000181.1, forward strand.
TGATTTTTTCTATAAAAGCACAAGGTAAAAAAGAAGGGATTTCAGATAGTGCGTTTATTGAAATTTTAAAATAAAAATAGAATAAAAAGTGATAAAAATTCGAAAATATTCGGCATTTTTATCACTTTTTTGATTTTAAGAATTAATTGCCTTTCCAATTTGTATACCAATATATTGTAAAACATCTATTACAACGGAATTTCCAAATTGTTTATATGCTTGAGAGGGATTTTTACAGATTTTATAGGAATCAGGATAGCCCATAATTCTTGCACATTCTCTAGGGTGTAATCTTCTTGGTTTTCCATGAACCAAATAACCACCTGTTTTAGCAAAAATGCCTCCACCATTTGCAGAAAGAGTAATAGCAATTCCTTTTATGCTATAAATACGTTCTCCTTGTCCACCTTTATTGACAATACCCAATCGGATTGTGTTATTACTATAAGTATTGTCAATGATATCATTATAGTAAGTATCAGGTCTGTCTACATAGAGATGTTGTACTAAAGTTTCGTTTTTTAATAAGATATCTTCTACATGAGTTGTTAAAGGAATTGGTTTTGGATAAGAAAAGGATTTTATATATAAATCATTTCGAAAACAAACTATATAAATACGTTCCCTTTTTTGTGGGATTCCGTAATTAACAGCGTTTAATACTTTTTCATAGAATTGATAGCCCAATTCTTGCATGGTAGCTTTTACAACAGCTAATGTTTTACCATTGTCATGGGTGGCAAAATTTTTAACATTTTCCAAAAAGACAATTTTAGGTTGTTTTTCTTTGACAATTCTTGCTACATCAAAAAAAAGAGTTCCTCGGCTATCTTCAAATCCTCGTTGCTTTCCACTAATTGAAAATGCCTGACAAGGAAAACCGGCACATAAAATATCATGTTCAGGAATTGTTTTTTCATCTACTTTTGTAATATCATCTTCTGGAACAGTTTCAAAATTATCAGCGTATACTTGTTGTGCAAATTTGTCCCATTCGTTAGAGTAAACACAAGTTGCACCAAGTGATTCTAATGCAATTCTAAAACCACCAAGTCCTGCGAATAAATCTATAAAAGTAAATCCAGTTAAGGATTTATGTTGAATTGGTATCATAATTTTACCTCATTACTTAAAAATTTCTAAATTTTTAGGGAACTTTTTATAATTATGAAAAGTTCCCTAATTTTATATTTGTCATTATATTTTTCATTATAGCATATTTCTACAATTTCCAAAATAAAAAAATTATTATCAAATAAAATAATCCGGTTACGTCATAAAATCGTCTACTTACGCTATCCCTATTTTATAAGAAATCAGAAAACTGATATAATAAAAAAGATAAAAAATATTTGTAACTATTCGTTTATATGAGAAAGGAACACTATGGTACAAATTGCAATTGTGGAAGATGAACAAGCAATTATAGATTATTTGCGTTTTTTAATAGAAAAACAAAACATAGATGATGCTATTGCAATAACAGAGTATACTTCCACACAAGATTATCCATTGGAAAAGAAAAATTTTGATTTAATATTTTTAGATATTGGAATGAGTTTTTCAGATAAAAATACGTTAGCTAAAAATGGAATGGAACTTGCAAAAGAAATTCGAAAACAAAATAAAAGTCAACCACTTATTATTTTTGTAACAGGACTTTTTGAATATGTTTATGAAGCCTTTGATGTTCATGCATTCCACTATTTGCCCAAACCAATCAATGAAGCAAAATTTGCAGAGGTTTTTCAAAGTGCCATAGCATATATAAAAAATGAAAAAGAAAAGAAAATGCAGGTACTTCAAATTCGTTATGCAAATAGCAATAAAATTATTCCTCTTTGTGAATTGTCTTATATTGAAAGTTTTAATCATAAAATAATACTTCATACAAACGACCAAACTATAGAATATTATGCTCGTATTAGCGATTTAGAATTAGAACTTGCAGGACAATTTTTTCGTATTCATAAAGGATATCTTATTAATTTAGCTTATGTGGATTCCTATACAAAAACAGAAGTTGTATTAACAAATGGTGTAAGATTAATGATTTCCAAATATAAATATACAGATTTTGCAAAGGCATATTTAAAGTTTATTAAAAATGAAGAAAAATAGAGATAAATAGAAAGTGATATACAACTATGAGTGAACCAACATTTCAAATCATAGAACCAATTATTAATTATAGTAAGATAGTTAGTTATGGTATTTTGGTGGCTTGGTTTTTAGGAACAACGTATTGCAAAAAAGAAAATCAAAAAATAGGAAGTATACTTGTATTAATTTCGTATTTTTTATTTTATGGAATAAAAATAATTGCAACATGGGAGATTTCTGGTTGGATAAGTTGCGTAGTATTATTTTTTGCTTTACTTATCGGATTGTGGGAAAAAGAAAAACATAGATTTGAATATTTATTATTTTTAGTAATTACATGGTATTGTATACAAAATATTTCTATTTTAATAGAAAATTGTTTTTTTACAATAGTTTCAGATAGTATTATAAAACATTTTCAAAATTTAGAGTATTTTTATCTGCAATTAACGATAATGTATTTTCTTGGTGTTCTATTTGGTATTTTGTTAGCTTTTTGCATGATATATTTATTAAAAAAGCAAATAACATCATATATTCAACAAATGCGTGGAAAAGAAGCAATCTATTTATTATTAACGCCTACTGGAGGAGTATTATTTGGAAATATTATTATTCATGTTTTAATGGTAGTAAAAGGCGAAGCATATTTTAGTTTATATGAAGAATTTCCACAATTTCTTGGAATTGTGCCTATGATAAATCTTATTTTTTACTTGGAAATTTTAATTTCATTATCGGTATATAATTATATGATGCGATTGCAAGAAGAACAAAAGCAAAATTTTGTAGAGGAACAAAAAATACTTGCATTAAAAAATAGAATAGAAGAAGTAGAGCAATTTTATGAAAATGCGAGATATATGAAGCACGATATGAGAAATCATATTACAGCTATACAAGGATTGATTATAAAAGAAAATTATACAGAAGTACAAGCATATCTGAACCAAATGCAAAGTAGTATAGAGGAATTGGAATTTAGTGTAAAAACAGGAAATGCAGTTACAGATGTCATTTTAAATGATTTTCGAAAAAAAGCAAAAAAACAAGGTATTTTATTTCAAGTCGAATTTGTATTTGAAGATAGTATAAAAATAGAAGCATTTCATATGGGAATTAATCTAAGCAATTTATTAGAAAATGCATTAGAAGCGTGTATAAGGCAACAAAGTAATGAAGAAAAGGAAAAAAATACAGAAGATAATGGAAACATATATAGAGGATATGATAAGCAGATAAAAAATAACAGCACAATATATGAAACAGAGATTCTTAAACAGAATATAGAAATGGATAATAAGGATAAGAAACAAAAAATACAAGTGATAGGAAAGAAAAAACGAAAATTTTATTTATTAGAAGTAAAAAATACATTTCAAGGGGATATTGTGTGGAATAAAAAAACGGGACTTCCCGTTTCTACAAAAACAGAAGAAAAATCATGTCATGGTATGGGGCTAGAAAGTGTATCAAAAGTCGCAGAAAAGTATTTTGGAAGTATGGATATTAAAATAGAGAATCAAATGTTTTGTGTTACGATTTTACTACAAGAAAAGTAGAAAAAATTGCATTATTTAGAGCATATTATAAAAAATAAAAAGGAAAAGAGGAAAAATTATGAGAATTACAAATCAAATGATAAATGAATCAGCAAGAAAAGCAGGATTGCCAATTCATTATAATTCACTTTTGAATCATATCAATAAAAATTCGGGAAATTCGCTTTTGGACAGTTTAACAAAGACAAATAGCAGTACAAATTTATCAGATGTTACAAATGGAATAAATGTGAATAGCACAAACATAATCAAAAGAAATCAATATCAGAAATTGGGACAAGTAGCAGATAAATTGATGCAAAATGCAGAAGATTTTGTTGGAAATGGTACAAGTTCAATATTTGCAGAAGCCGAGAATAGTGGAAATTATGAAAAAGTATATCAAAATACAGAAAAACTGACAGAGAATTATAATGCTGTTATAAAAGCTTTAAAATCAGCTTCAACACCATTAAATGATTATTATAAGCAAATGTTACAGGAAGTTATTACAGATGAAAAAGATACATTAAATACAATAGGAATTACTTTATCAAAAGACGGAACAATGCATTTGGATAAAGAAACATTAAAAACGGCAGA
>JAFWXB010000182.1 GCA_017523185.1 Lachnospiraceae bacterium
ACCATCGTCTGTAATATCAATTTTTACACCTGTTCGTGCAATAATTTCATTGATTGTTTTGCCTTTTTGACCTACAACATCACCGATTTTTGCAGGGTCAATGGTAATCTGTTCAATCTTTGGAGCCCATTCGCTTACTTCTTTACGTGGTTCTGCAATTGCTTTGCTCATTACTTCATCCATAATATAAATTCTTGCTTCTCTTGTTCTTCTGATGGCTTCTTCTACGATAGGACGTGTTAAGCCATGAATTTTAATATCCATCTGGATTGCTGTAATACCTTTATGTGTTCCTGTTACTTTAAAGTCCATATCACCAAAGAAGTCTTCAAGACCTTGAATATCTGTAAGAACTACATAATCATCATCTGTATCACCTGTTACAAGACCACAAGAAATGCCTGCAACCATTGCTTTAATTGGAACACCTGCTGCCATAAGTGCCATACAAGATGCACAAGTAGATGCCATAGAGGTAGAACCATTTGATTCAAATGTTTCGGAAACTGCACGAATTGCATATGGGAATTCTTCTTCTGTTGGTAATACAGGTACAAGTGCTCTTTCTGCTAAAGAACCATGTCCAATTTCACGACGTCCCGGTCCACGAGATACTTTTGTTTCTCCAACAGAATATGCCGGGAAATTATAGTGGTGCATATAGCGTTTTGTCGTTACATTTTCATCTAAACCATCAATTTTTTGTACTTCAGATAATGGAGCTAATGTTACAACGTCACAAATTTGTGTTTGTCCACGTGTAAACATTGCAGAGCCATGTACTCTTGGAATTAAATCTACTTCAGATGCAAGGTGACGAATCTGTTCAATTGCACGACCATCCGGACGTTTATGGTCTTTTAAAATCATCTTACGAACTGTTTTTTTCTGATATTGATATACTGCTTCTCCAAGAAGTGCAAGCCATTCTTCGTTATCGGCAAATGCTTCTTCTAATTTTGCAGTTACTTGTTTCATATTTTCTTCACGCTTTTGTTTTTCATCTGTAAATACAGCCTCTTCCATTTCTTCCGGAGTTACTACTTCTTTGATAGCTGTAAATAATTCTTCCGGAATTGCACAACTTGCATATTCATGTTTTGCTTTGCCAACTTCTTCGCGAATCTGATTGATAAATGCAATTACTGTCTGGTTAATTTCATGACATTTATAAATTGCTTCAAGCATTTTTTCTTCCGGAAGTTCATTTGCACCAGCTTCAATCATAATTACTTTTTCAGAAGTAGAAGCTACGGTAAGTTCTAAATCCCCTTCGTCCCATACTTTCTGAGATGGGTTTACAATAAATTCACCATCTACCATACCCATTTGTGTCATTGCACATGGACCATCAAATGGAATATCAGAAATTGTTGTTACTAAAGCAGCACCAATCATTGCTACTAATTCTGGACGACATTCCGGGTCAACGGACATTACCATATTGTTTAAAGTAACATCATTGCGGTAATCTTTTAGAAATAATGGTCTCATAGGACGGTCAATTACACGAGAAGTAAGAATCGCATTTTCAGAAGCTTTTCCTTCACGTTTATTAAATCCACCAGGGATTTTTCCTACGGAATACATTTTTTCTTCATATTCTACGCTAAGTGGGAAGAAATCAATCCCATCACGCGGTTTATCAGATGCGGTAGCAGTAGATAATACTGTGGTTTCTCCATATTTTAAAATTGCTGCACCATTTGCCTGTGCACATACTCTTCCAATATCTACGGTAAGTGTTCTGCCCGCAAGTTCTAATGAATAAGTTTTATACATTGTCTTTTCTCCTTTATCTTGTTTTAAAAACAGATGTCCGAAACTACTGAACAAATTGTGAAATTTTTCCACTTTTACATAAATTCTAGCCAAACATTTATCCCTAATATAATCAAAATACT
>JAFWXB010000183.1 GCA_017523185.1 Lachnospiraceae bacterium
ATGGGAATTCTTATGACATTTGGTATGCTAAATCAAATACTTGCATTTTTTTCTTAATATTTTTTATCCAAACTAAAAAGTTAATAAATAACAAATTATTTGGACTATGTGTAAATATAATTTTAAAAGAAAACATTCATTATCTACTCCCTATCACTCAAAGATAATGCGTTTGTGCTTATGATAAATGAAAGGATTTTATTTATGAAAAAAACACTCTTACTAACGATTCTTTTTATAGGAATATTTGTTTCAGCAATTTTTATTTATAATAATTTATCTGAAAAATATGACCCTGCGAAAGTAAAACCCCAAGGTACATTTTCTGATAAAAATACAGAAATAACAAATTCATTTAATGAGTTTGATACTTCTCAACGTACACCTGCTCCAGATTTTACGGTTACAGATAATACAGGAGCATCTGTAAATTTATCCGATTTTTTTGGCAAACCAATTATAATTAATTTTTGGGCTACTTGGTGTGAACCTTGCAAATCCGAACTTCCTACTTTTGATACACTTTATCAGGAATATGGAGAAGATGTACATTTTCTTATGATAAACTTAACGGATAACGCCACAGATACTGTTAGAAAGGTAAAAGCATTCGTAGAACAACAAGGATACTCTTTCCCTGTATATTATGATACAGAATTGAATGTAGCTCTTACCTATTATATTCCCTCTATTCCAAGAACTTTATTTCTTGATAAACAGGGAAATATTCTAGAAGAATATATAGGAGCAATGTCAGAAACAACTTTGCGAAATTATATAGAATCATTGCTTGATTAGAAAACATATTTTGTTTATTTTTACAATAATTATAATTAATAAAATAATAAACATTATACAAAAATTTAAAATTTGCTTACTATACAAAGACATTTTTAATTTTTAGATATGTCTGTATATAATAAATATTTTGAAAAAGGAGAATTTAAAATGGCAGAAGTAATCTTAACAAAGGAAAATTTTGAAAACGAAGTATTAAACAGCGACATTCCTGTTTTAGTTGATTTTTGGGCTACTTGGTGTGGACCTTGTATGATGTTATCTCCTGTTATTGCTGAAATTGCAGAAGAATTTGCAGGAAAAATTAAAGTAGGAAAAGTAAATACAGATGAACAACAAGAACTCGCAATGAAATATCGTATTGCAAGTATTCCAACACTTTTACTTTTTAAAAATGGTCAAATTGAAAAAACATCTCTTGGATTTATGCCAAAAGCACAAATTATTGCAAATTTAGGATTAAATGAATAATAAATTTATAAAATACATTTCATTTTATCATTTTTAACTTAAAATAGAAAGGATTGTTCCATCAAACAAATATATAAAATTTGTTATATGGAACAATCCTTTTTTCTATATTTTTATATTAACTATAAATGAGCTAATTTAGAATATTGCGATTTCTATCTCTTATCTTCTGTTTGTTTTAATACTTTCATTACTTTTGCAATTGGACGATATAATACAAGCATAATCAAAAAATTACTAATTCCATGTACAATATCCCATGGAATACCTGCTATCCACCATGCAAATGCACTTTGAAGTCCCACCGTAAGATTTGCTCCTATAAATATATATGGAATCGCACATAAAAAACCAAATAACAGTCCAAAAATCCCTGATACAATCGCCCATGATACAACCGAATCCATGTTTCGGAATAGTCTGGTTATCACAGCTAATAAAGGCCATGCATACAAATACATTATCCACCATAAACCAATTCCATATATTGCAGCTTCTAAGAGAATAAATACAGGAATTGCAAAATATATCTTTTTTCCAAAATAAAGAGAAAACATAATAATCCAAAAACTTGTAAGCTCGATATTTGGCAAAAAAGAAAAAACGGTTTTACATACTTCAATGACTGCAACCATCATACCAATTAAAGCAATATCTCTTGTTGTAAGTATGGTATTTTTTTTCATATTTTTATCCACTTCATTATTTTATTTAACCTAAACTCAATAATTATCATTTTCTATAAAAATGATAATTATGATTCAAAATATATTTATGTTTATAAATTTTCTTATTTTTTAAATCTGATAATTATCATTCTTTTATATAAATCTTACATTATTCTGCTACATATATTGTATATACAATCTGAAATGCATCTTGGTCTTCTATCGGTTGTGTATCAATTCCATAATTGCAAAGTGTTCCATTTACATAGAAACTCCAATAAGAACTATTGATATTATAATTTACTGTTTCGCTATTTACTGTATCTACCATCATACCAAATTCGCCATCTGTTCCCGAAAATTCTAATCCATCTGCTTCTTCCATTGCTTGTCGTAAATACTTAGCATCTGTTTTTACTTCATAAATAACAGATTCTTCTTTACTGTTAATTACTTCAATCGTGATTTCTTTACTTCCTTCTACCGGTTTTTCACGAAAGTTGATATACAATCCTCCAAGTAAAAATACTAATGCAACTACAAGTCCAACTCCTAATAATTTTTTTTGATTTTGTTTCATGATTTTTCTCCTTTTCTCACTTTTATTATTTTTTCTATAATTGAACAAATATTGAAAATTGCACAAAAATATTTTTAATTTGTTTATTATATAAAGACACTTACTATTATTATTTAGAATATGTCTTTGCATTACGGACAAATTTGTGCAATATGTTATATTTTATCATCTATAGATTTTTTATAAAAATAAATTATTGAAAAACCACTTTTATATATAAATTGGCATTTTATTTTGTTGAAAAATAATATACTTTTATGTATCCATACAATTTATCTCTTATTAAAAAAGACCTTTTACCCAAAGACAAAAGGTCAAAAAGACATAAACATATCCTAATACTTAATATACTCTGCTTTTTGTTTCAACCAATTACTCGTGGTTTTACAATACAACAATAGGCAGGTCTTCTGACTTAGCTTTCAACGCTTTATTTCGTCTTCCCAATTTCTTAGTGACTTTCGCATTGCGGAAATAAAGCTCTTTCTTTACAGCGACGAGTTCGTACAGGATTTACACCTGTTTCCCTTTTCACCAAAGCAAACATATATTTCTTTGACACCTAATGTGTTTTATTTATTTTTATGCATTGTAGCATAATTTCTTTTTTAATACAACTATTTTAACGAATGAAATAAGTTCCTCATTTCAAATGTGTAGAAGATGGTGGATAAGAGAACTTATTTATCTCCGGTAAAATAGTCAAACTCCACCAAAAAATCACAAAAGCAATTCTTCGGTTATGAATAAATATTATATTTTTGAAAAAACATAATTTTTATTTGCACAACATATATTTTTATAATATTTAATGACTTCCACAACCACTACAACCACCATCACAACCGACCGGAACACTAGCTTCATACAATGTAACAAGTGAGCAAATAGCTTGTGCTGCCATACCTTCTTCACGTCCTGTAAATCCCAAACGCTCTTCTGTTGTTGCTTTTACATTAATTTGGTCTTTTTCAATACGAAGCACTTTCGCAATATTTTCTTCCATTTGTTCAATATAAGGACGAAGTTTTGGTTTTTGGGCAATAATTGTTGCATCAATATTTCAATTACATACCCTTTTTCTTCTATTAAATTGCGTACATGCTCCATTAACTTCATGCTATCTGCACCTTTATATGTTGGGTCAGTATCCGGAAAATGCTTTCCAATGTCACCAAGTGCTGCTGCACCAAGTAATGCATCCATAATCGCATGAACAAGTACATCTGCATCGGAATGTCCCAAAAGTCCCAATGTATGTGGTACTTTTACGCCTCCTAAAATCAAATCTCTATCTTCTACTAATTTATGAACATCATATCCTAAACCTACACGCATTCTTTATTCCTCATATTATATAGTAGTAGTGTTTATAGTCCCTCTCCAAGGACTGTATTTTACAATTTTTTTATTTTTCCCTATTCGGAAAAGTATTTCTAATCATATTTCTTTCATCTTCTTTCGCAATCTAAAATCCAACTTATCTATATTATAGAGTTCCCCTTTTCGACATACAATTCCAAAAAGAAAGTTTTATTTTAAATTTATATAAAATAGAAAACACACCACAAAAGCGACCCTTTTATGGTGTGTATCTTATTTAATTTTTATTTTCAGCTTTCTGCACTTTAAAATTATTATATTAGTCAAATAAATATTTACTATTTTCTTTACTACTTACATATCGCAGAATCACTATTTTTATAAATAAATTTATGCAAGTGCTGCTGTAATAATAGCCATTGCGTAAACTTCTTCTGCG
>JAFWXB010000184.1 GCA_017523185.1 Lachnospiraceae bacterium
CATGGACAGATTTGTGCAATATTCTAAATTTACTAATTTGTCGTTATATTTAAAAATATGTTTTTTTTATTATAGACAGATTTGTGTGATAGTTTCGATTTGTCAAACTTACATGAAATAAGTTTTTTCAACATAGACCAATTTATAATATTTTAGGTAATATGGACCAATAGTTTATAATATGATTTTAGAAAGGTGGGAAAAGAAATGCTAGATGTATGTCTTTTAGGAACAGCTGGAATGATGCCTTTACCAAATCGTTGGCTAACTGCCCTTATGTTGCGTTATAACGGTAGTAGTTTGCTGATTGACTGTGGAGAAGGTACACAAATTGCTATGAAAGAAAAAGGATTGAGTTTCAATCCAATTGATATTTTATGTATTACACATTTTCATGCAGACCACATTAGTGGTTTACCGGGATTATTACTGACGATGGGAAATGCAGACCGAACAGAGCCACTTACTATTATTGGACCAAAAGGAATAGAACGTGTAGTATCTGCGTTGCGTATTATTGCACCGGAATTGCCATTTCCAATAAAATGTATAGAGATGACACAAGCGAATGAATATTTTGAAATGAATGGATATCATGTGCATGCATTTCGTGTAAATCACAATGTTGTATGTTATGGATATTGTGTAGAAATAAAACGTGCAGGTAAATTTTCGGTAGAGCGAGCAAAGATAAATGAAATTCCAATGAAACTTTGGAGTCGTTTACAAAAAGGCGAACAAATCGAAGAAAATGGAAAAATATATACACCGGATATGGTATTAGGACCAGAACGAAAAGGAATTAAAGTTACGTATTGTACAGATAGTCGTCCGTTAGATATTATTGTAGAATCTGCGAAAGACTCGGATTTATTTATTTGTGAAGGAATGTATGCTGAAGAAGAAAAAATTGCAAAAGCAAAACAAAATAAACATATGACATTTTATGAAGCAGCACAAATGGCACAAAAAGCAAATGTAGCAGAATTATGGCTTACTCATTTTTCACCATCACTTGTAAATGCAGAAAGATATATGTCGGAAGTACGTCAAATATTTGAAAAGGCATATCTTGGAAAAGATGGAAAAAGTGTAGAACTTGTATTTCAGGAGGATTAATTTATGAAAAAAGGAAAACTTATTCTGATTGCACTCGTCTGTATTGGTTTAATTTGTGGAGGTTTTTATTGGTCAATGCAAGAATCACAGCAAAAAGAAACAGAATTAACAGAAGTGCAAAAAATTATTGCAAAAGATTTGGAAAATGATTATCCAAAAACACCAAGAGAAGTTGTTAAATTTTTTAATCGTATTACAAAAAGTTATTATAGTTTAGATAATATTACAGGAAATGCCTCCGAAAAACTTACAGAACAGGAATTAAATGGTCTGATAGACCAAATGTTATGTTTATTTGACAAAGATTTATTAGCTATAAATCCAAGAGATGAATACCATGATTCGATAGTGCTTGATATTGCCGTTTATACACAAAAAGATAAATATATTGCTTCAACAGATGTATGCGATAGTAACGAAGTAATTCAAAAAAAGAATGGAGAAGATGAAGTTGCAATCTTAACAGGTTCATTCTTTATTAATGAAAATGGTACATTTTATAATGTGTATCATGAATATCTGCTTCGAAAAGATGAAACAGGCAAATGGAAAATCATGGGATATCAACAGATACAAGGAGATAATTCTGATGATGAATAATGGATATTTAGACAAAGAAATAAAAATACTTGCTATTGAAAGTTCTTGTGATGAAACAGCAGCAGCAGTCGTTGTCAATGGACGAGATGTGCGTTCAAACGTAATTGCTTCACAAATTGACCTTCATACATTGTATGGTGGTGTTGTGCCGGAAATTGCTTCCAGAAAACATATTGAAAAAATAAATCAAGTAATAGAAGAAGCACTAAAAACAGCACAAATGACACTAGATGATATAGATGCCATTGGTGTAACATATGGACCTGGGCTTGTAGGGGCACTTCTTGTAGGTGTAGCAGAGGCAAAAGCTATTAGTTATGCTAAAAATATCCCATTAGTGGGAGTACATCATATTGAAGGACATATTAGTGCTAATTATATCGAGAATAAAGAATTAGAACCACCATTTTTATGTCTTGTTGTATCAGGAGGGCATACACATCTTGTACGTGTTGCAGATTATGGTGTATATGAAATTTTAGGAAAAACACGAGATGATGCAGCAGGAGAAGCATTTGACAAAGTAGCAAGAGCCATTGGACTTGGTTATCCGGGAGGTCCTAAAATTGAAAAAGTTTCGCATGAAGGAAATCCAAATGCAATTGCTTTCCCAAAACCAAAAATTGCAAATGGTGTATATGACTTCAGTTTTAGTGGCTTAAAATCAGCTGTTTTAAATTATTTAAACGGCTGTAAAATGAAAGATATACCTATCAATGTAGCAGATGTAGCAGCCTCTTTTCAAAAGTCCGTAACAGACGTATTAGTAGACCATGCAATGAGTGCGATTGAAGAATATAAAATCGACAAATTCGCAATAGCAGGTGGAGTAGCTTCTAATGCAACAATTCGAAATGCAATGAAAGAAGCTTGTGAAAAAAAAGGCGTGACATTTTATCATCCGTCACCAATTCTTTGTACTGATAATGCAGCAATGATAGGGGCGGCAGCATATTATGATTTTATTGCAGGAAAAAGAGCAGGACTAGACTTAAACGCCGTACCGGGGTTAAAATTAGGAAGTTCATAAATACAATTTCTCCCATTGCCTTTTGGTGATGGGAGAAATTTTTAAAGGGGTAATTCAGATGAATATGACACAAACATTTTACAACAATTTAGCAACACAATATGATAAATTGTTTTTTGATTGGAAAGAGACTACAAAAGAACAAGCAAATATTTTAAATAAGATATTTCAAAATAATGGATTTGATAGTACAGCAACAATTTTAGATTGTGCTTGTGGAATTGGAACACAAGCAATCGGACTTGCTTCTATGGGATATAATGTAATTGCTTCTGATATAAGTGAAAGAGAGCTTGTAGAAGCTAAAAAAAGAGCAATTGAGAATAATGTTAATATTTGTTTCAAACAAGCAGATTTTTGTGCATTATCAGATACATTTACAGAAAAGTATGACATTGTGATTGCAATGGATAATGCTTTACCACATATGTTATCAAGTAATAATTTGGAAAAGGCGATTAAAAGTATTGTAGAGCAAATTAAGAAAAATGGTATTTTTGTAGCAAGTATTAGAGATTATGATAAACTGTTAGTAGAAAAACCACTATGCACAGTTCCTTATATTCATAAAACGAATAATGGACAGACAATATCTTTCCAAACATGGGTTTGGAATAATGATAATTATAAATTTACGCAATATATTATTGATGATAATGAAACATTGCAAGTAAGTAAATTTGAGTGTGAGTATAGAGCTACTCAAAGAGAAGAAATAACAAATTTATTACTTATGAATGGTTGTAGTAAGGTAGAATGGAAATTTCCAGATGAAACGTATTTTTATCAACCTATTGTAGTAGCAAGAAAAGAATAAAATTTGTCGAATTCATATTAGTATAGTTTAATCAAAAACAAAATAAAAAAGAAAGGTAGAATAGTAGAATGAACACATTTTCAGCAATTGTATTATCAGCAGGAACAGGAAGTCGTATGAAAAGCGATATTCCAAAACAATATATGAATTTGAATGGAAAGCCGGTTATTTATTATAGTTTAAAAGCCTTTGAAGAGAGTGAATTTTCTTCCATTGTATTAGTATGTGGAAAAGATGATGTAGAATATTGCCAACAAGAAATTGTAGAAAAATATGGTTTTTCTAAAGTAAAAGCAGTTGTAGCAGGTGGCAAAGAACGTTATCATTCTGTATTTGAAGGATTAAAAGCAATAGAAAAATCCGATTATGTATTTATTCATGATGGTGCTCGTCCAATGCTTACAAAAGACATCATTAAACGCTTACAAATAATCGTAAAAAAAGAAGGTACTGCTATTGCAGGAATGCCGGTGAAAGATACCATCAAAATTGTAGATAAAGACAACTTTGTTACAGATACACCAGAAAGAAAATATGTATGGCAAGTACAAACACCACAATGTTTTTTGTATTCTGAAATATATCATGCATATAAAACAATAATAGAACATGAAAATAAAGGAATATCTATTCCAACGGTAACAGATGATGCAATGGTATTTGCTTATATAACAGACCATAAAATAAAAATGGTGGAAGCAGATTATAAAAATATTAAAATTACAACACCGGAAGATTTACTTATTGCGTCAATGTTTTTACAATAAATACATAAGAAATATATATTACATGGAGCGTGTTTGAAAATTCATTTGTTATTATCCAGAATAGATAAAATACGAAATATTACACAAAAATATACTTCATTTGTTTGCTTTACAAAGACATTTTTTATTATAATTACAAATATGTCTTTATTGTATGGGCAAATTTATGCAATATTTATTTTAGAGGTAGAGTCTCCCGTATTTACATGTGGTGAGTTTAACAAATTTGCCGTGGAAAAAGTTACAATCTTCCTCTAAGATAAACCTATGCTGGATGGAAGAATGGTACAGAAGAAGTATGACGTGCCTTTTGTCCAAGTCCATGGATAGACTTGAATTTTCAAATACGTTTAAGTGAAAAGTAATAGAATTTGAAAAATATTGAAAAAATAAAAGAATTTAAAAAAATTCAAAAAAGTTATTGACATTTTGAAAAGATGGTGGTAATATAA
>JAFWXB010000185.1 GCA_017523185.1 Lachnospiraceae bacterium
AACATCTTCCTCTGGATGGTGACATCGATGCATCTATTAAGAACGTGCAAAATTATATTCGGAGAGTAAATTATCAAAGAAAGAAAAAAGGATTGCCAAATGCAAAGTATGTTTATGTAACAGAATACAATCCTTATGCAGAAGTTCGTTGGCATCATCATATTGTAATGGACGGAATGTTGGATATGGAAACAGTAGAATCTTGTTGGAAACAAGCAAGTAGAAATGAAATTCGAAAATTGCAAATGGACGAAAATGGTCTTTCCGGTATGGCAAATTATATTGTGAAAGAAAAACACCGTATTAAATCAGAAAAGAGATGGAACAGTTCTAAAAATCTTTTAAAGCCGGGAATTAGGGTAGTACATTCGAAACGTCCGGCAGCAGGAGGAAGCTATAAAAAAGTAGGTTCATTTGTGGACAGAATGGTAAGAAATCAAAATACAATTCCGGATATTTTAAAAAGTTGGTATCCAAATTTTGATTTCACAGATGCAGAAGTGTATTACAACAATTTTAACTACATGTTTTATATACATGCAAAGATGAGAAAAAGGATAAGGGGGAAGACCAAAAGTGACAATGGGAATTGATTTGGAACAAGAATTAAAAGAAAAATATTTTCTTAAAGCTGAAGAACTCATTCAGGAAGCAGGCTTTGAGGATTTGTTAAAAGTGAAAAGAGAGGCATTTGCTATGCTATATGGAAAAGTCAAAGTGTATTTTCAACCAATTCCAAGAAAAAAAAGAAATATACTTCGATGGAAATTAGCAAAGCAAGCAATTGATGAACTGAAAGAAATAAAAGCAATGGGATATCGTGATGAATGTGGTAACAGACATGAAAGTATTTTTATTCATGCTTATATCCTTTTAGAAATGGAGCAAGAGGATAGTTTTGTATGACAATTAAAGATTTTATAGATACATTGGAAAATGCAGACAGAATCCAAATTTTAAAGGGAAATGTACAGGTTTACATAGGATATTTGGCAGGATTTACAATGGCTCATGGTATCAAACAAGATGCAGAAGTCTTTCATCAGTATAAAGCTGCAGATATTAAGAAAATTAGAACAGTTCCGGAGATTCGACATAAAAAGTGGAAAGAACTGAACTTGATGCAACCATTAGAAGCGGAAGAAACACCGGATTTTCGATTTAGTGATATGGAAATGAAAATATACTATGTGATTTATATTTAGTTTCCATTCCTTTTCAGGGTTATTATGTACATTCATTTCCAAATATATTCGAAAGGTGGTGAAAAGATGAAAAAATCAAAGAAAAAGAAGCAGGATACTTCTAACAAAAAGCAGACTGCTTCAATAAAAAATACAGATGCTGAAAAAATTGCTGATATTATTATTTCTCAAATGCTAAAAGAAAGAGAAACACAGCAAAGAAAAGCAGCAGAAATTTTAAGTAAATCTAGTCCACTTCATCATTGGAAACATTAAAACCTAATCTTCTAGCTGGTTTTGTTTTATCTTGGCGTTCTACAGAAGTAAGTAGGAAATTAAGTTGACTAGTATGTTGAATTAGTTGTGCCTCTTTACCATTTACATATCCGTAAAAGTATAACATATCAGGATTTTGATAGCCAATATCTGTAACAAGCATTGTAGTGGTAGAGCCAAAAGAAGCAAGTTTTAGAGCAAGTTCATGTTCATCATCTAAAGCTTCTTCAAATTCAATAATTTGTTCAATAATTTTTTCATATTTCCATTTAGCAAGATTATAATCTCGAATATCAATAGAAGATAAGAAATTATTCATAATGTTATCTCCTTTCCTTATACTCGACTGTTGCAGCAGTCTGTAAGGAAAGGATAGCATAAATACAGATAATGGAGCAACTGACACTCCAACGGCTAAAGCGCGTTGGGTTCTTATGTACATTCACTTCCAAATATACTCGAAAGCATACAAGACTAATGAGTTTCCATAAGACTTTCACTACCAAAGATACCTTTGTATCCATTAGCGATAGCATATGGCTCGTGTCAAAACCGAAAGTTTTCATAAAAATATATGACTTGGCGAAATTTTACGTAGCAACAAGATTTGTTTTGCTACAACCATCTATTTCACTTTTCAATGTACTTGATACATTCTATTATACTTAAGTTTTATGAAAAAGTCTAGTTTTTGTGCTATCCATCCCACACATAAATGAGTGGGCTTTTCGCACATTTATTGTAAACTCTACTATTCATTGAAAATTTAATACAAGGGACAACAAATAAAATTCCAGCTAAAAATACTCCTTGTTTATATATAAATATATTTCATATGTCCCTTGTATTAAGTTTTTAACAAAGAAGAGAGGAGAAAAGTAATGCGAGAGAACCTAAAGAAAGCCCGCCAAAAGGCAGGCATGACACAACAACAGATGGCAGATAGATTAAATATTAGCCTTAGATACTATCAAAGTATTGAAAGTGGTGATAGAACTGGAGATTTTACAATATGGGATGCGTTGGAAGACATTACAAGTATTCATCAACGGAAACTCCGAGAGATTGCAAATAATCTTCACGTTCTAAAAGGTAATCAGTAGGTACTTCAAGAATATTTGCAATTTTTATAAGGCAATCTAAAGAAGGAGTACGTTCTCCTTGTTCATAGTGTTGATAGGCTCTTAAAGTAATTTCAAGCATATCAGCCATTTGTTGTAATTTTATTTTTCGTAATTTTCTTGTGGAACGTAATCTTTCATTAAACATAAAATATCCCCATTTTGTTCATAAAATATCTTGACTATGAACATAGTGTACGCTATAATTCAAAATAAAGCTATGCACAAAATGTTCATAGAACAAAATGGGAGTAAAATTATGTCATCTGAAGATATCGAAAAACTTTTACTAAAAGAAGTCAAAAGATTGGAACATGAAAACACTTTGTTAAGAAAGATGTTCCAAGACGAAAGAAAAGCACACGAGAAACAAAAGATAGAAGAAAAGAAAGCTATATCAGAAAGTTGTCAGCGTTGTAAAAAGTATGTGCAGTATTACACAAAAAGTGGGGAAGAATACACACCAATTTATGCCGGACATTGTATGGCAGATGTTCCGGTAAAAAAGGGTGGAAAGAGAAGACCAAAACCTGATGAGGTGTGTCAGTATTTTGAAAATATGATGAAATATTAAGCTGTGATGTAGAAGAAAGAGGTGGGAAAATGCGAGAGAACCTAAAGAAAGCCCGTCAAAAAACGGGCATGACACAACAACAGATGGCAGATAGATTAGATATTGGGCTAAGACATTATAAATACATAGAATCAGGAAAAGTTGTGGGTAATTTTAAAATTTGGGATATGTTAGAAGACATCACAGGTATTCATCAACGGAAACTCCGTGAGATTTTAAATAATCATCACGACCAAGAAGCCAATCAATAGATGTATCTAAAGTATCAGCAATTTTAATAAGAGTATCAAAAGACGGAGAGGAATGACCACTTTCATAATGTCTATATGTGCGAAGTCCCACGGAAAGAATGGTAGCCATTTGAAGAGCAGTATAGCCTCTTTTCTTACGAAGTTGATTTAATCTTGTTCCAAACATTCTTTGCCCTAATGTCATTAAAACCTCCAAAATTATGTATTTTATATAAAAAATAGAAAGGAATATTTATGAAAGAGAATAAGATACAAACAGGTTTAAGGATTCCAGAAAAACAATATGAAAGGTTGATAATTATTTCTGAAAGAATGGGAGTTTCCATAAATGCACTTATTCTCATTTTAGTAGATATTGGTCTTAATCAGCTTGAATCTCAGCAAGAGGAATAGAACCATTATTTTTTTCAAATTCTTCTAAATATTGCTGAATAATATACTCAACAAGATTATTTATAGAACGATTTTCTTTTACGGAAAGAGTTTTTAGTTTTGCATAAGTTGTTTCTGGTATTCGTAATCCAGTTTGAATTTTACTTACTGCCATATTCATACCTCCTAATATATTTTGTTAGCACATTATATCAAAAAACAATTGACTTTTTCTACTAACATATGTTAGCATAGTGCTAACAACGAAAGGAGAGGAAATAATGTCATCTGAAGAAATCGAAAAACTTTTACTAAAAGAAGTCAAAAGATTGGAACATGAAAACACTTTATTAAGACAGATGGTCCAAAACGAAAGAAAACAGCAAGAGAAACAAAAGTTGGAAGAAAAGAAAGCTGTATCAGAAAGTTGTCAGTATTGTAAAAAGTATGTTCAGTATTACATAAAAGGTGGTGAATGGTCTAAAACAGAGTACACACCAATTTATGCAGGGCATTGTATGGCAGACGTTCCAGTAAAAAGGGGTGGAAAGAGAAAGCCGACACCTGATGATGTGTGTCAATATTTTGAAAATGCAATGATTTATTAAGCCGAAACAAGGCAACTGCTGCCTTGTAAACGTTTGGATGGCGACCAGCGTTCTGATGATGGCAAGCTGATAGACATCGCAGGATACCTTGAGAAACATAGCAGTGGTTACACATACTACAAAGTGTATAGATAGTCAACAGGTTTTTTCGCAATTTTTTTAAGGTGAAAAAATTGCAACATGGTATACGCTAGCCGGATATAGAGGTGAAAGGGTTGAAAAGACCACGAGAACCACCACTTAAACCATACCCAAGACATAATGACTAAAAATAGTAAGGAAGTGTGAAGCATGAGTGAAGATAAAAAACTGAATGAAATAAT
Organism: Lachnospiraceae bacterium; assembly: GCA_017523185.1. Next base: position 4,710 of record JAFWXB010000185.1, read on the forward strand.
TAGAGTGCAAAAACGACCGAAGCGTTTTGTGGTAATGGATAAGACATTTTTAGAAGATAGCAGACTGTCTTTTAAAGCGAAAGGTATTTTAGCATATTTATTAAGCAAACCGGATGATTGGAAAGTTGTTGTAGGCAATCTTGTAAATTATTCTGCAGATGGAAAATCAGCCGTATATGCAGGCTTAAGAGAACTCAAAGAATACGGATATTATGAAAAAGTTCCTGTAAGAAATGAACAAGGAACAAGAATTATCCGTTGGGAAAGTGTTGTCTATGAAGTGCCACGTTCTTTACTAAATGATGATATAGAAGCAGAAGAAACAGAGCATATAGAAGACGTGCATCAGGAACAGGACGAACAACCAAGACAGCAAGAATTACAGAAACAATTGGAAGTAGAAGAATGTCTATCAGAACAATCAGAACAAGTACAAGCTAAAGTTGTGCAAAATAGCGAAGTTTCTCTATATGCCGATTTTCAAAAAGTAGAGAATGAACATCAACAAAACTGCTTACGTAATAATAATTATTATACTAATAATTTACATAAACTGAATGAGAATATCATGTCTAGTCAGACGGAATATAGACAGCCAAAAGTAGATGTGGATAGCACAATATCATTAGTGCATGAAAATATCGGTTATAAAAGTTTTAAGATAGCTCATGCAGATGATATTGGATTAATTGATGAATTTGTAAATATCATGGTAGATGCCTTATTGTCGCAGAATGAAACTGTTCGCATTCGTGGAGAGAATAAACCAAAGCAACTCGTCAAAAGCAATTTGATGAAGTTGACCTATGGTCATGTAGAACATGTACTTTGGCAATTTAAGGAATATGCTAAGCGAATTAAGAAAAAGCAGCAGTATATATTATCTATGCTCTATACAGCTCCAATGGAGTTTAATGCCCATTACACTAATTGTGTACAAGCGGATGGAGTATTAGTGGGATAACAGATAATTACAGATGGGAGAAAATAACATGATGAAAATAATTGCAATTATGTCACCAAAAGGTGGAATTGGTAAAACCACCACCTCAGATAGTATCGCGTATTTATTGGGCGAAGAATTTGGTAAAAAAGTTTTGTTGTTAGACGGAGACCCACAAGGAGATACTTCTAAGATATTTGGAAGATATGAACCGGATGGAATTGGAATGAGTGAACTCTTAGAGCAACATATCAGTTTGGGTGGTACATACACAACAGAAGATTTAATTCAGAAAACAGAATATGGCAACATTGATATCATTCCAGCTAATGGGTATCTGATGCAAACCGACATGAACCTGCTGCTCAAAGAAGAAGATAATCAAGTTACAAGACTTCGTGATGCATTGGTAGAAATATCACACAAATACGATTATTGTATTTGTGATTGTGGTCGTTTGTTTGACATGGTCGTTATCAATATTTTGTTAGCAGCAGAACTGGTAATTGCTCCGGTAAAAGTAGGAGGTTTTGAAATCGAAGCACTCCAAAATTTAGATGAGCAAATTGAGGACTTGAAAGATATCAATCCGAATTTGCAGATGAAAGCACTTATCACAATGCAACAGAAAAATAAGACATCTTTAGAAGTAGAAGAATGGCTTAGTCAGGAATTTAATATGTTTGAAACAGTAATTCGTCGTTCGATTATTGCTGAAAAGTCAACAATTGCAATGATGCCTTTACCAAAGTTTTCAAAGAACTGTATCGTTTCAAAAGATTATAGAGGTCTTATACAAGAATTGCTTCAAGAATTGGAGATATAAGAATATGGCAGCAGGATTTAGTGTAAAAGATGCGTTAAATAAAAATAGCAAAGCAGGAATTGACGAATCTCCAAAAGCGAGATTTCGTACAAAAGATATATCTATTTTTAAGATGTATCGAAATGAGATGAATTTTTATAGCGTAGAGCAAATTGAGGAATTAGCAGGAGATATTCTCATGTATGGTCTGAAGCAGAATTTGGAACTTGTATATGCACCATGCGAGAAAGGCGAATATCGAATTGTAGCCGGCGAAAGAAGATGGGAAGCTCTCAAGTATCTTGTATCCAATGGCTATAAAGAATTTGAAATTGCCACAAGTAAACTCACAACTCCACAAGATGATGATGACGAACAAGTAGAAATTATCATAGCAAATGCTTATCGTACAAAGAGTATCACAGATTTAATTGAGGAAGAAACTCGCTTAAAAACATCTTTAGAACGTATGAGAGCAGCAGGAAAAAAAGTAAAAGGATATGATTTGCAATCCGGACGTTTAAGAGATGTTATAGCTTCTATGTTACATATTTCCAAGACAAAAGTTGCTCAATTTGAAGCAGTCAATAACAATTTAATTTCCGAATGGAAAGAAGAATTGAAAAAAGGACAACTGACTTTTTCTGCTGCATATGAATTAAGTGGAATGTCCACAGAGAATCAACGTGAAGCATTAGGAAAATTTGTAAATTTTGGTGAAATTTCTCTCAAAGATATTAAGGATATGAAAGAAGAACAGATGGCAGAAAAAGAAAAAGCACAATTACAAGGACAACTTAGCTTTTATGATATAGAACTTGTGTCAGAATCTGACACCAAAGTGGAAGCCAAAACGATTGTGTCAGAATCTGACACCGAAGTGGGAGCCAAAACGATTGTGTCAGAATCTGACACCGAAATGGAAGCCGAAACGATTGTGTCAGAATCTGACACCGAAATGGAAGCCAAAAAAATTGTGTCAGAATCTGACACCAAAATGGAAGTCAAAAAGGTTGTGTCAGAATGTAAGAAATATATAAGACTTTTTCAACACCAATTTGACAGAGTGCTGAATGGAACTCAACACTCTCTAATTATAAAAGAGAATGGGTATCAGGTCAATGATAAAGTGGTTCTTGGTGAATTTATAGATGGCAGAGCAACCGGAAGAACTATCGAAAAGAGAATTACATTTATAGAAAATGAAATATCCGGATTAGAAAGAGGATATTGTGTGATAGAAATATTTTAAAAATCTAGTACAGAGTTTGAACCTTATTATATAGAACAGGAATAAAGACAAGTTCCATATTATAAAATAAAGCAAGGGGGAAGAATTATGCAGTATATTGTAAAAAATGTATTTAAAAGTAAAGATGAAGCAGAGCGAAAGAAAAAAGTAGTGGAAATTATTAAAAAGCAAATTAATAATAATCATAAATAGTACATAGATAAAGCAAGTAAATCATTTGATATTTAAGATAAAATAGCTTAAAATAAAATTGTTTACTTGCTTTATTTATTAGTAGGAGAAAATATGGATAAAGCAGTTTTGTATTTAAGAATAAGCAAAGAAGATGTAGATAAGATAAACAAGGGTGATGATAGTGAAAGCATTATTAACCAAAGATTGTTGTTAATGGATTATGCTATCGAACATGAAATGCAAGTGGTAGATGTATATTCAGATGATGATTATTCCGGATTATATGATGACCGTCCTGAATTTGACCGATTGATTCGAGATGGAAAATTGGGGAAATTTAATGTAGTTATTTCGAAAACACAGTCAAGATTTACAAGAAATATGGAGCATATGGAAAAATATTTACACCATGATTTTCCGTTATTGGGGATTCGTTTTATTGGTGTTGTAGATGGAGTCGATACACAAAATGTAGCGAATAAGAAATCAAGACAAATAAATGGTCTTATCAATGAGTGGTATTGTGAAGATTTGTCTAATAATATTCGTGCAGTTTTTCAAAAAAAGATGAAAGATGGACAATTTCTAGGAGCATTTGCACCATATGGATATTTGAAAGACCCAAAAGATAAGTACAAGTTTATTATTGATGAATATGCAGCAGATGTTGTAAGAAGAATTTATGCTCTTTTTTTAGAGGGGTATAGTTTAAAAGCTATTTGTTATATATTACAAGATGATGGAATTTTAAACCCAACACTTTATAAACAACAACAAGGTTTTAAATACCAAAATGTACAATCTAATGAATTTGGTATAAAATATAATTTATGGAGTGTAACTACAATTAAAAGAATTTTATCAAATGAAACGTATATAGGTACACTTATGCAAGGTACTTGTAAGAAAGTGAGTTATAAAGATAAAAAGGTAGTAGCAGTTCCAAGAGAACAATGGTATATTATAAAAGGACATCACGAAGCAATTATTGATGAGGAAACATTTTATAAGGTTGTTGATTTGCGTTCGAATAGGAGAGTATGCAAAGAAAATCAATTTGGTGTAAAAAAGGCTCATATGTTTGCAGGGAAACTTCGTTGTGCAGATTGTGGTCATACTATGATAAAAACAGGCGGTGGTTATGGCTATTTAAGATGTCAGCTTGCCAATAAATCACGAAATCAGGAATGTACAACACATGGAATACGTTTAGCAACCATAGAAAATGTTGTGCAAGTGAAAATACAAGAACTTGTAAACAACGTATTATATGAAGATAAGTATCTTTTAGAATTAGAACAAGAAGTTCAAAGAGATAATGGCAAAGATTATATGAAGCAATATCAGAAGAAGATAAAAGAAATTGATGTTAGAAAAGAAGAAATTTCCAAGCATATGAAAATGTTATATCAGGATAGATTGCAGGAAGTGATTTCTTATGATATGTTTTGTCAATTGAAAGATAATTTTGATACAGAGCTACATAATCTGAATGAAAAAAGAAAATCTTTATTAGAAGAATTGGAACTTCGAGAACAGGAACAGAAAGCACGAAAAAATTTATCAGAAGTGGTACAACGTTATACCGATTATTCCACACTTACATATGCCATAGTAAATGATTTTATTGATTATATTGAAATTGGAGAAAAACAGAAAGAAACTGGAGAACAGGAAATTGTTATCCATTGGAGATTTTAAGTATATCAGGAAAGTTCAGACCTTGTATTTAAACGAATGATTTTATTTTTAATAAGGAATGAACTTTCTTGTTTTTTTAATATGTCACATGTGTCCCATGTCCCGATAAATCCACACTTGGACATATCAAACGACGTGTAGCTTCATTAGATGCTATAATTGCATTATTTAATGTTTCATTAGAAAAAAGTGTACCTAAATTATAACCATTAGGTGCAGAAGAACCTTCTACACTTCCATTTGGAATACTTTGGTCCCAAAGCGAAAGAATACGAGAAGTATTGTCATTATTTTGAAAATCAGGGTGCATATAGTCAATTCCGGAATCAATGATTCCAACTAAAGTATCACGACCTGTCAATTCCGGAAAACGTGTTTGTAATGTAGTTACGCAAGAAGCTCTTTTTCCTTCGAATACTTCAAAAAAAAGACTTTTTGGTTTTTCGATATAAGTAATTACTTCTTCTTGGGCGAGTGCTTCTAAAAGATTTGCAGGAACACGCAAGATGCCGTAATTATTGAGTAATTCTGTAATTTGTATATTCGGATACCGTTCGGATAAAGAAGAAAGATTTCCGGAATGTTTTACAATAATTTCCCATGAGTTATCAGATGCTTCAAATCCTGTTGAAAGTTCCAATGATTTTTGACGTTCCAAAGGCGTTGCATCTAGTGCAGCACGGAGTAAAGTTTCAATTTTTTCACTATTTGCCATAAAATTATATCGTTTCACATGAGTTCGATAATGAAAAATACTTGATAAAGCATTAGATAAAAGTATAGAAAATCAATATCAATTTTTTATTCTTAATAGGAAAAATGATATTTTAAATTTGTCGAACTGATGTTAGTTTATATTTATTCTTAATTTTTATTATATGAAACAAAGAGAAAATGTGTGTTTTATTTTTTATAAAAGTAGTATATATTTGAGAAAATTTTTATAAAAAATATAGGTTGTCAAATAACTGTATGCTTTGTCAAAAAAGTATGTTAAAAAAATGACAATCTTCGTCGAAAGTGATATTGACTTATGGACACAATGTATGGATAATAGAAATGACATAATGGAGTAAATTGAGAGGAGAGTATATTATGTACGCAGATGAAAATGTCATTCGAATTAAACATGACGTCTTGTATGAAGTTGCAAAGTTGGCTTTTGAAGGTGAATTAGATGCACAAAGAGATGCGATTGCATTTAAGTTAATTCCGGGACCAACTCCACAATTTCGTTGTTGTATTTACAAAGAACGTGAAATTATTCGTCAAAGAGTACGTCTTGCAGAAGGAAAAGCACCAGGACCGGTAGATGATGGAAATATCATTCAAGTTATTAGTTCTGCTTGTGAAGATTGTCCGATTTCCAGTTACACAGTAACAGAAAATTGCCAAAACTGTGTAGGAAAAGCTTGTATCAATGCTTGTAATTTTGGAGCAATTGAATCCGGTCGTCATCGTTCTCATATTGACCCGCAGAAATGTAAAGAATGTGGAAAATGTGCACAGGCTTGTCCATACAATGCGATTGCACACTTAAAGAGACCATGTAAATTTAGTTGTCCGGTAGATGCGATTACATATGACGAACACGGTATTTCTATTATTGATGAATCAAAATGTATTCGTTGTGGAAAATGTATTCATAGTTGTCCATTTGGTGCGATTGGTTCTAAGACCTTTATTGTAGATGTCATAAATGCATTAAAGGCCGGAAAACGGGTATATGCGATGGCTGCACCGGCAACAGAAGGACAGTTTGGGGAAGACATTACTATGGGAAGC
>JAFWXB010000186.1 GCA_017523185.1 Lachnospiraceae bacterium
AGAAACTGCACGGTTAATTGCTGTTTCTGTTAATACGATTTCTGATTTTTTAAATCCTTGTGGAACTTTATTTTTCTTGTAGTAGTCATTTTTGCTACGATTGTATGCTTCCATACCAAATTTATTATCGAAAAGACCACTAATAAGGTCTACACCTGCATTGTTAATTGCAAAACCAATACGTTCCGGTTCGTCAAGCATTTCTACGCCCCATTTCATATTGTGTACAATACCTGTATCAGAGTTGATATATCCCTTAAAGCCCATCTGTTTACGAAGTAATCCATCAATAAATGGTTTGTTATATGCAAAACCATATGGTTCCATTTCCATTGGATTACCTTCTTTGTCTGTCTGTGGAGCACTCTTTTCTTTTGCAGGTTTTGCATAATATGGCATAATAGAAGATGCATTATTATCTACTGCTACTTGGAATCCAGGAATATGATATTTTTCTAAACTGCCTTCTGTCTGATATACATTCCATTGTCCTGCTGCATAGTGTGGGTCAAATCCGTTTTCACGAGCACCACCACCAGGGAAGTGTTTTACAGTCATAGCAACGCCATCATTTGTTACACCATCTTTGCTACCCTGAATACGTGGAATCATATGTTCAAAAATTTCACAGATTAAATCCGGGTCTTCACCAAATGTACCATAAGAACGTTGCCAACGTGGGTCAGACATTACATCTGCCATATACATATATCCTTTACGAAGTCCTGCTGCATTCCATGTACGACGAACACAATCAGAAAATTCATCAATTACTTGAATACTATCACCTTTTATTGCTGCTGCAATACCAAGTGTACCAGGCCATGTTGGAAATACACCCATAGCATCATTCATACCAAATACAGCTTCCCCATTTTCATTACGAGAGTTAGAAGCTACACTTACAGGTACAAAGTGTTCACATTCTTCTGCAACTGCCTGTAACTGATTTAAGTAATCTGTCATTTCTTCCGGAGTCGGATTTGCGCGTAAAATTAAATGACGAGCAAACCATTCTTTTAATAATGTGGAAGTTCCCGGTAAATTCTGTTCTCCAAAAATTGTCTTTCCAATAAATTCAGCTTCATCAAGTGTACCGGATTCATCTAATCTTGGTTCTGATTTTCTTCCATCATCTGTTGCCTGTACTTGTGGCACATATTTCCCCATACGCCAATCTGAAATGAAAAGTTGTCCGATTTTTTCTTCTAATGTAAGCGTTTTTACATATGCTTCTGCACGGTCTTTTGCCGGAAGTCTCCAGTCATTTACTTTTGAAACTTTTCCGGTTCCATCAATGTCCTTAAAATATAATCCTTTTTGTTTGATAACCTTACGAGTTACGGTACTAATTTTAGGTCCGTTTTCATTTTCATAAATCTTAAGATTATCACTTGCTTTTACTGCCATGTTTTCCCTCTCCCTTCTTAAATTACATAATAAATGAAAAAATATACATTACTTTAGTTATTTTTTCCACACTATAATATATATTTTAACACAAATTCGTCTGTTTGCACAATATATACTTAAAATTTTAGTTATTTTACATATATAATTTTAGTTATTATCAGCAATGTGCATAAAAATTTTGTATTTAAAATGTCTTATCCATAATTTTTTATTATATCTGCAAAACATAATTGCTTTATTTTATTTTATTTGTTCCTTTTACATATAAGTTCTGCTAAAAATTATTTCCATTCCACCCCCAGTTATTTGTTCCAAAATATGATACATAAGTACGACTTGCTGGAACACCAAGTTCTTTTTCTACTAATTTACAAACTTGTGCTGTCATACGTTCTGTTCCTGAAGCTGATGGTACTCCTAATGCTTTTACTTCTATATATGCAATTGTTTCATCAGAACCTTGAAATGCAAGACTGGCATTATCTTCATAGCTTGTCATTATCCAATTTTCGCCTTTTCCAAGACATTCTCTTGTGATACGACAAAGTTCTGTTGTAAGTGTTTGTTTTTTAGTAGCATTGATTGTTTCTGTTGTTTTTAAATTAATAAATGGCATAAAAATTCTCCTTCTACAAAAATATTTTTCATCAGTATAAACGAAAATAGGAATAAAATGCAACATATAAATTACATTCTATTCCTATTCTGAACACAATGCGTTACTGTTCACATGTGACCAGTAATTAGTAAAAATACTTAATCCTTCTGACTTTCTAAATAAGAAATAATTTCTCTCTTATACTGTAAAAATGCTTCCGATAAATTAAAATCTTTTCTTCGTGGCTTTTTTTCTTTGATAACCATTTCTTTTGTAATTGTTCCGGGTCTGCCTGTCAACAAATAAATACGGTCAGATAATAAAATTGCTTCATCAATATCATGTGTTACAAATAGCGTAGATAATTTAATTTTTTCCATCACATCTAAGTACCATTCATGTACTGTCCCCTTTGTCAACATATCAAGTGCTGAAAATGGTTCATCTAACAATGCTACTTTTTCTGAAAATAAATATGTTCGAAGCAATGCTGCTCGTTGTTTCATTCCACCTGATAATTGTGCAGGATATTTTTTCTGCGTTCCATCCAAACCAAATTCTTGAAAATATTGTGAGGCTTTTTGACGTGCTTCTTTCTTTTTCATTCCTTTTATCATAAGAGGAAGTGCGACATTATCTTCTATCGTTCGATATGGCAAAAGCAAATCTTTTTGAAGCATATAACTTATATTTCCGGGTTTTCCCGTAATATTTTCTCCATTCAAACATACTTCTCCTGTATCAGGTACGCTAAGTCCTGCAATAATATTAAAAAGCGTTGTTTTTCCACCACCACTTACACCAAGTAATGATACTATTTCTCCTTCATACAATTCCAATGAAATATCACGAATAATTTCTTCTTTATCTTCAAATGTTTTGGAAACATTTTTTACTTCTAACACTTTCATAATTTTCCTACTTTTTCTAATGATTTATAATTGGTTATTTTATATCTTTTAAGAGTTCAATACTTAATATTAACGAGCGTTCGATAAGAAAAAATAGTATATAAAAGATATACTTTTTATCGAACTCTCATTATCTTAGATTACTCCCTAAAATTTAACACAATAAAGAAATCCCATTCATTTTCCAAATAAATAGAACTATGTAATTGTTCCCTATCCAAACTCTCTATTTATTGAGGTAAATAATCATTTGTAAATCCTGTGTTTAATGGAACTTCATCTTCCAATAATTCCTTTTCATTGACCCATTGATAGAAATTGTTCCAACGATTCGCATCGATATATCCCCAATATTTAGCATCTGCCTGATATTCTTTTGCTAAATATTCCTGACTTGCAACGACTAATTCTTTATCTAGTTCCGGAGCATATTTACAAAGAATATCTGCTGATTCTTTTGGATTTTCTATGGCAAATTCATATCCTTTTGCTGTAGCTTCTAAAAATGCTTTTGCTGTATCGGGATTTTGTTCTAAAAAGTTATTTCCTGCAATAATAACAGGTGTATAATAGTCAAAGATTGGGTTAATATCTGCAAATGCAAAATAATCGGTTTCTAAATTTTCTAATTCTGTTTTTATACCTGCCCATGCATAAAAAATCCAAATACTATCTACGGAATTGGTTTTTAATGCAGAAACTTCATCTGTTACGGTACTTGGAAGAAGTTCTATCTTACTAAAATCTCCATTATCTGCTTCTACTACTTCTTGCAAAGTAGCAAGTTCTATCGCACCATTCCATGTAGCGTAAGAATGTCCTTCCATACCTTTTGGTGTTTCCATGCCTTCTCCTGCACGAGAAATAATTCCGGAAGTATTATGTTGAATAACAGAAGCAACTGCTGTTACCGGAAGTGCATTTTCCCCTGCTAACGCTGCTGCTAAAGAATCCTGAAAAGAAATACCAAATTGTGCTTTTCCGGAAGCTACTAATACAACTGCCCCATCTTCTGGTGGTTGTACAATTTCTACATCTAAACCTGCTTCTTCAAAAAAACCTTTTTCTTGTGCTACATATAATCCTGTGTGATTTGTGTTTGGTGTCCAATCCAATACAAACGTAACTTTTTCCAAACCACTATTTTGTGTTTCTTTATCATATGTATTGCCACAACCAACACAACTTATAACTGTTGAAATTACTAACATTGTAGCAAGTATTATATGCATTATTTTTTTCTTCATATTTTACACCCTTTCTCTGATTTTCTTATTTTACATCACGTTCCCATGGCATACATTTCTTTTGCACAAAATCAACTGCTTTCATTAAAAGCAAACTGATAATTGAAATTAAAAAAATAACTGCAAACATCTTGTCAAAAGAAAATGCTTTTTTTACACGCGTCATATAAACACCCAGTCCTCCAAAACCTCCAAGCCATTCTGAAATCACAGCTCCCACAACAGCATAAGATGCTGAAATACGAAGTCCTGCAAAAAATTGTGACATAGCACTTGGAAGTTTTAAATAACGAAAAATCTGCCATCTTCCTGCTCCCATAGCACGAAGTAAATGAATAGAATCTTTATCCACAGAACGAAATCCATTCAACAAACCAACTGTAATTGGAAAAAATGTTGTAATCACAATTAAAATTACTTTTGGTGTCATTTCATATCCAAACCACAATACCAAAAGTGGTGCTATTGCAACTGTTGGAACCGTCTGTGTTAAGATAATGATAGGATAGCAAGCTTTATATAATACTTCAAACTGGTCCATAACTACCGACATCACAAATCCCAACAAAATCCCAAGTACAAGTCCTAAAAATGCTTCTGTTAAGGTAATAACCGAATGTTCCATAAGTGCCGGAAATTCTGCTATAAATGCCTTTCCTACTTGTATTGGAGAAGGCAATAAAAAACTATCTACTATTCCAAGTATACTAATCATCTGCCACAATACTAAAATCACAACAACTGCAGAACATGACCATATTTTATTGGTGGTGTTTTGTAACTTTTCTTTCAATGGTTAATACTTCTCCTTCCGGACGATAATTTATTTTTACATAAGCAGATACAGATTGTGCCCCTGCACGAACTGCGATTTTTTGACATTCTTTTACAATTTCCATGAGTTCATCATACTCTCCCTCGATTGAGGTTTCACATGGGCCTACA
>JAFWXB010000187.1 GCA_017523185.1 Lachnospiraceae bacterium
GGCGATAATGAAGCGAAAAGTCGTTATATTTTAAAGACACTTATTATTCTTGCGCAAGAAATGGATTTAAAAGTAGTTGTAGAAGGTGTGGAAACAAAACAACAAGTAGAATTTTTGCGTACGATAGGTAAAAACTATGTACAAGGATATTATTTCTCAAGACCCGTAGATGGAAGTATTTATAAAGAAATGTTAGAAAAGTTTCATAATGAAAAACAATAGATATATTTCCAAAGAAGATGCGTTTTTTGTGGATATCTTGAAAAAATAATACTTAATATGAGTTCGATAATTAACAATATTTTGTAAAATATTAGATAAAAATATAGAAAAACCGGTACAAATTTCTTATTTTGATTACAAAAACCATATGTTGTACTTATGTTTCAAATTTGTCGAACTCATATTATTAAAATAAAAAGGAGAATGATATGATACATTACCGTTCATATCATTCTCCTTTTTTGCTTTTTATAAAGAATATGGGTCTTTTTTATATGTGTTTATAATACGCTTAATTCTATCATATGGATTTAATAATGAACTGATAGAACCATCATGATTTAAAGTATCTACGATGTAAGCAATATATTTACTCATATCACAACTGATATAGTATTCCTTGGATAATAATTCAGGTGTTTGATAAATTAAGTTTGTAGTTACAACACGATAAATTAAACCTTCTTCATATGCTTTATCAAATTTATCAAGACCATTTGTAAATAAGCCAAAGGTAGAACATACAAAAATACGATTTGCATTGCGTTTCTTTAATTCTTTTGCAGTATCAATCATACTGTCACCGGAAGAAATCATGTCATCAATGATAATAACATCTTTGCCGGCTAAATCTGTTCCTAAAAATTCATGTGCAACAATTGGATTACGTCCATCTACAATTGTACTGTAATCACGACGTTTGTAGAACATACCCATATCGACACCAAGCACGTTTGCCATATAAATTGCACGAGCTGTAGCACCTTCGTCAGGACTGATAATCATTAAATGGTCAGTATCTAATTGTAAATCTTTTACATTTAATAAAATATTTTTGATGAATTGGTAATAAGGTTGTACAGATTCAAAACCACCTCGCATTGGAATTGCGTTTTGTACACGAGGGTCATGAGCATCAAAAGTAATAATGTTGTCTACGCCCATAGAAACTAATTCTTGAAGTGCTAATGCACAGTCTAAAGATTCACGGGCAGAACGTTTATGCTGACGGCTTTCGTATAAGAAAGGCATAATTACAGTAATTCTTCTTGGTTTTCCGTTACAAGCAGCGATAACACGTTTTAAATCGGAATAGTGGTCATCAGGTGACATATGGTTTTCTTGTCCACATAATTTGTAAGTGATACTCCAATTTGTAACATCAACCATAACATATAAGTCTAATCCACGAACAGATTTTGGAATTAAACATTTTGCTTCACCGGAACCAAATCTTGGTGTAGATGGTTTGATGATATAACTTTCTTTGTAATAATCTTTGAAAGCAGAATCATTAGAGTGTTGATGTACACGATTTTTTCTCCAAGTAGTTAAGTATTCATCTACTTTGTCTGCAAGTTCTTTACAGCTGGTTGTTGGTACAAGACCAAGAACACCATTTGGAATGGATTCTAAAATTGTTTCATCGTTTGGCATGGGTAACCTCCGTTAAAAAAATGTTGTTTATAAACTAACTTATACTAAAACATATAGTGAATCATAAATATATCATTCATAAAAATCATAAATAGAAGATATAAAACATAAAAATAGAATAGTTATAAAACTGTTTGCTAATTATCAGCCGTTATTTTTATGCAAGAATTTAATTATCAAATTTATATTAGTTAGATAGTGATAATTTTTAATGTTTATTTATGATACATTTTATTGGTTTGAAATAGTATAAGGAATTACCATTAAGTTAATGCATTTGTCTTTTTATAAATCTAATATCATCTCCAAATAATTTAATAATTGTGTAATCGCTTGTAATGCGAGATACTGTACGTTCTGAGTATAATTCGGTTATTTCTTTCATACTCAAATTTGTGGAGATAATGGTTGATTTTTGACGTAAAATGCGTTCATTTACACATAAAAATAGTTGTGAGGTTGTAAATGAATTAGCAAATTCTGTTCCAAGGTCATCAATAATCAGTAAATCGCAATAAAAAATATTTTGATGAGCTTCTATGGCATCGATGTCTTTTTGAAATACACCTTTGCTCAATATATCAAATAGTTGGAATGCTGTAAAGTAAATTACAGATTTTCCTTTTTCTAATAAAGCATTTGCAACACAATTGGAAAGAAATGTTTTTCCAACGCCTGTATTACCATAAAAGAATAAGTTCTTTGGTTTATTATCAAAATCTTCAATAAAGCGACAACATTCTCCAACTGCTCGTTTTGCAGTTTGTAAAGCAGAAAGTCCCGTAGAAGGGTTGATTTCTGTATTGGAATAATATTTATAAGAAAAAGTTGAAAAATTTTCTTTATTTAAAATATTTTTGATATTTGATTGTGAATATACAAGATTAATGATTTCTTGTTGAAAACAATGGCATTTTTGTCCATCAATAAATCCTGTATCTTTACAATTGGAACAAGTGTAAATTGGTAAAAAATAGTCTTTGGGAAATCCCATTTTTTGTATAAGTATAGATTTTTTTTGACGAAGTTCTTGCAATTGTTTTTTCAGTTCTCGAAAAGCATTTGTATCACCATCTAGCATTTTGCGAGCTGATGCTACAGATACACTTGCGATTGTTTCATCTATTTCTTTTAATTCAGGTTCTTGTTTGTAGGCTTTTTCCAATCGGTCTTTTGTTTTATGCTGATTTTGAAGTTGACGTGTTTGATATCCACGCATAATTTCATCATATTGTGCATTACTAAGTGCCATAATTTCCTCCAAACTATTTATACAGATGTTGTAAGCAATACTTTTTCAAATTGGTCAAAATCATAATTACGTTGATTAAAGTTATTGAATTTATTTGGTTTTGTTGGTGTGACAGATGAAGGTTGTACTTTTTTTATTTTATTAAAGTTTGCATCAGCTGTTGCAATATCTTTTAACGTATGTATATTTTGTTTTTTCCAATTTGTTAAAATAGAATCAGTATATTTAAAATTTCCTTTTCCAATCGCATTCATGGTGCGTTTGCAAGCTTCTTTAATTAATTCCAAATCAAAGCCATATTGGGTTGTCCATTTGTGAACATATTCCATTTCGTCTTCTGTTAAAGTTCTTCCTGTGATTCCAAATGATTTTGTAACTGTAAAATACGCTTTGGAATGAAGTGCAGAATGTTCCTTTGCTTCTTCTACTGTAGTAATACCTTCATTTGCCCAATCAAGAGCAATGGTATTCATATAGTGGAAACTGGAATGTCCATTTCCAACACAGGATTCTACGAGATATTCAATCAATTCTTTGGAATGATGAAGTTCGTCCATCCAAAATAGTAACATATTGTTTTGGATTGGGGTTAAAGGATATTTTAAATAACTTTGAATAATAAATATAAGTTCAGCAATATCCGGATTATCACAAAATGCTTGAATTTCTTCTAAGCTATATTCTTTTCGAGTAATGAGTTCCGTTGCTTGCTCCGGAAAAGCAATTGTAGAATCGTCAGGTTCTGTATGTTTTTCCGAAAGAATGGAATGAAAAGAGAGTGTATCCGAAGAAACGTCATTTTGTTCAACAGATACAATTGGACGTTGTACCAAAGTATCTGAAGATATGGATTGGGTAAGGTCTAAAAAATGAATACTGCAAATATTATTTTGTGTATCTTTTTCTAATGCGAGCACATTTAATTTTGCCCAATAATTTAATGCACGCAAAATATCAGCTTCTGTGTGATTAAAATGGTCTGCAATGGAAGAAACAGAGCAGTTTACATTTGTATTCATACAACGCAATAGATAAAGATATACTTTTACAAATTCACCATTTGCCTGAGTCATGTAGTTGTCAATAAAAATACTTGGAACACTTACAAAAGTGTTTGGACAATCATTAAATAGTCGCATAAATAACCTTTCTTTCTAAATTTTAGTGCTTATTTTGTATGTTCTTATAAGCCGTGAAAGAGATTATAACATAGTTTTTTTGTAAAGTGAAGAAGGAAAATATTGATTTTTTTACTAATATGCTTTCTTTTAATAAATTCCAGGAAGAAATAGTATATTAGTATAAGGAAATTGTTTGGAGTATCGATTACTTATTTTAAAAAATTTTCTCCAATTTCTACAACATTTCCAGCTCCCATTGTAATTACAAGGTCGCCTTCTTTACAAATTTTTGTTAAAAAGTTTTCAATTTCTTCAAATGTAGGGAAGTAATAACATTCTGTTCCTTTTTTCTTGAATTAATTTTAATAAATCGTTGGAACTAATACCGATAGTATTTTTTTCACGAGCAGCGTAAATTTCAGGTAAAATAACAATATCAGCTTCTGATAATACTTCTGCAAATTCCGTTAAAAATGCCTGTGTTCTTGTATAAGTATGTGGTTGGAAAATAAGTATAAAGCGTTTATGTGGATAATTTGCCACAGAATTAAATGTTGCACGAATTTCTGTTGGGTGATGTGCATAATCATCAATAACAGTAATACCATTTTTTGTGCCTTTGTATTGGAATCTACGGTCTGCTCCACCAAATTTGCGAAGTCCTACGGATACTAAATCAAGAGGAAGTCCCATAAAATCAGCTAAAGCAATTGTTGCAAGTGCATTTGATACATTATGCATACCAGGAACATTCAAATGTACCTGCATAAATTCTTGCCCATTGTGCATAGCAGTAAACATACCACAAGCATTTTCATCAAATGTAATATTTTCAGCATAGAAATCAAAATGAGAATCCATACCATAAGTAACGATTTTATGTGGCAAATCTTGCACAAGTTCTTCGTAATTTTCAATTTCGCCATTGATAATCGTTACACCATCTTCTAATGTATTCATAGCAAATTTACGGAAAGAATTTCTGACATCTTCTAAGTCTTTAAAGAAATCCAGATGTTCTGCTTCTACATTTAAAATAATGCTGTATTTTGGCTTGAAATTTAAAAAGCTGTTTGTGTATTCGCAAGCTTCGGAAATAAACACTTCAGAACTTCCTACACGCAAGTTACCATTGATAGAAGATAAAATACCACCAACAGTAATGGTTGGGTCAGTATCACATTCTAAAAGTACCTGACTAATCATGGAAGTTGTTGTTGTTTTTCCATGTGTACCCGAAACAGCAATGGATTTTTCATAATTAGCCATAATTTGTCCTAATAATTCTGCTCTTGTAAGCATAGGAATATTTGCATTTTTTGCAGCTTGCCATTCTTCGTTGTCTTCACGAATTGCAGCAGTATAAACAACTAACTCAATATCAGATGTAATATTTGATGCTACTTGACCGTAATATACAGTAATTCCTTTTTCTTCTAATTGTTTTGTTAATTTTGATTCTTTCATATCAGAACCGGAAATTGTAAAGCCTTCTTTTAAAAGAATTTCTGCAAGACCACTCATACTAATTCCACCAATTCCCATAAAATGTACATGGATTGGTTCATTAAAATTTAATTGATACATAGATTTTACCTACCTGTTTTCTTGATATATAATTTATTTTTATAGTAGTTGTTTCATAATATTTCTTACATTCTACTATAATAATTGCTTTGAATTTGATAAGAAATTTATGTATTATATTATACTCCCAAATAGCTATTTTGCAAAGAAGAACTATATAAATATCTATTGTTGAAGTAAAATCAATGTGGTATAATTACTATAAATAAGGAACTTTAATGAAAATTTGTTTGTAAGTGTAAAATAGCCATTTTTATATAAAAAACCTATTTTTTAAAATAAAATTTAGAAAAGTAAAAATATTATGATATAGATAAGTGAGTATAGTATTATATATTTTTTGAAATTTATAAACATATTATTTTCAATTTAAAGTTGTCTTATAGAAATTTAAGAAATGGAAGGGGGAAATGTTATGAAGATAACAGACGTACGAATTCGCAGAATAGAAAAAGAAGGTAAAATGAAAGCAGTAGTGTCAATTACTATTGAAAACGAATTTGTAGTTCATGACATTAAGGTAATTGAAGGTGAAAAAGGTTTATTTATTGCCATGCCAAGCCGTAAGGCAAACGATGGAGAATATCGTGACATTGCCCATCCAATTAATATGCAGACCAGAGAATATATTCAAGATGTTATTTTAGAAAAATACCATGAAATATTACAGTCTGAATTAGACGATGAAACAACATAATATTTATAATTATCTCTAAGAAATAGACATTTTGCATAATTTTTTTAAAATGATAAAATAACATGAGTTTAATATTTAAAATATTTAATTAAAATTATATAAAAAATTGCAAAAATACCTATGAAAAGTTATATTTTGACAATGAAAAGCATATTTTAATAATTTATCGAACGCTCATTAAAATAATAATTAAGAGAAAAGAATATATTATATAGAATCAGTTGTTTACAAAAATATAGAAATTTTATGAAAAAGTATGACCCTCGCTATATTAGCGAGGGTTTTTAGAATTTTTATAGTGAATTGCAATAATAATAAAAGTATAATGTATGATTTTGTAAAAGAATGATAAGGATTAAATTTACATTTAATAGGTAGTTATTGACATTTTATTTATTTATAAGATATATTTGTTTTGATTTATGAAACAATAGAAATAAGAGATACAGAAAGAAGGAAAAAATTATGTTTTTAATAGTAGGACTTGGAAATCCGGGGAAGAAATATGAAAATACACGCCACAATGCAGGTTTTATGGCAATTGATGCATTAGCAGAAAAATATAATATTCGCGTAACAGAGAAAAAGCATAAAGCACTTTGTGGTGCCGGTTATATTGAAGGGCAAAAAGTAATTCTTGTAAAACCGGAAACATATATGAATTTAAGTGGAGAAAGCGTACAGGAATTTTTGAATTTTTATAAACTTGACCCGGAAGAAGAAATGCTTGTAATTTATGATGATATTAGCCTTGCACCGGGAAATATTCGTATTCGTAAAAAAGGAAGTGCAGGTGGACATAATGGTATCAAAAGTTTAATTGCACATGCAGGTACACAGAATTTTATGAGAATTAAAGTAGGTGTAGGAGAAAAGCCAAAAGGCTGGGATTTAGCAGATTATGTATTGGGACATTTTTCGGAAGAAGATAAAAAATTGTTAGATACTGTTATTAAAGAAGAAGTGACAGAAGCAACATATTTGATTGTATCAGGAAATATTGATAAGGCAATGAATGATTATAATGCCAAGAAATAGAGGTGACTTGTGAAGACATTTGTAGAACCCTTGGGAGCATTACATGGTTTTTGTGATGCTGTAAAGACAATAGAAAAAGAAACTGGCTTATATTCGATTACGGGGTGTATTGATGCACAAAAACCACATATGATACATGCGTTTTGTGCATGGAATAAACGGAAAAAAAATAAAATTATTGTAACATTTTATGAACAAAAAGCCAAAGAATTATATGAAGAATATCTGTTTTTTGATGCAGATACTGTGTATTATCCAGCAAAAGATGTTTTGTTTTATCAATCCGATATTCGAGCAAATGTATTAACAGCAGAACGTATGAAAGTGTTAAAAGCGATTTATGAAAAAAATCAAGTAACAGTTATTACGACATTTGATGCATTGATGAATACACAAGCTCCACCACAAAAAATTTGGGATTCCATACTTCATTTTAAAGAAGGCAATGAACTTGTATTAGAAGATGTAACAAAAACGCTTGTGCGTATGGGATATGAAAAAGAACATCAAGTAGAAACCATGGGACAGTTTGCAGTTCGAGGTGGTATTTTAGATATTTTTCCATTAACAGA
Source organism: Lachnospiraceae bacterium (assembly GCA_017523185.1). Next base: position 7,927 of record JAFWXB010000187.1, read on the forward strand.
AGAACAACCAATTCGAATTGAATTGTGGGGAGATGAAATCGACACGATTCGTGTTTTTGATACAGAAAGTCAAAAATCCGTAGAAAATGTCGAAGAAGTGTTTATATATCCTGCGTGTGAACTTGTTTTGTCAGAAGATGAAAAACAAAAAGGAATCCAAGCAATATTAGAAGAAGCTGAAAAAACGTCTGCGAAATTGCGAAAACAGATGAAAACAGAAGAAGCGTATCGTATGCTTTCAACAGCAAAAGAAAAAGCAGAAGAATGGGGCGAATTTTCCATGTATGCAGGGATAGATGCATATATGTCGTATTTTTGTAAAGAACGCACAAGTCTTTTGGATTATTTTTCGCCTGCGAATACCGTTCTTTTCTTTGATGAAATGACGCGTGCAATAGAACATGGAAAACAGACAGAGTTTGAATTTTCCGAAAGTATGAAGCATCGTTTGGAAAAAGGATATATTTTGCCGGGACAAATGAAAGAATTGTTTTTAGAGCGAGAAATTTTAGCAAAATGTCAAAAGTTTTCTTGTATTGCTTTAGGAGCGTTAGATGGAAAAAATCATGGATTTTCTTCGCATCATACACTAGATATAAAAGTAAAAAATGTAACTTCTTATAATAGCAGTTTTGAATTATTGGTAAAAGATTTACAACAATATAAAAAGTCACGTTATAAAGTTGTTTTATTGTCAGGTTCACGAACAAGAGCGAAACGACTTGCCGATGATTTACTACATGAAGGATTAAATAGTTTTTATACGGAAAATTATGACCATGAACTTTTAGAAGGTCAAATTATGGTATGCTATGGAAAAGTGCATAGAGGCTATGAATATCCAATGCTTCGATTTGTAGTGATTACGGAAACTGATATTTTTGGGGCAGAGCGAAAAAAGAAACGCAGTCCTCGTTTTGCGTATAAAGGGGAGAAAATTAATCAGTTTACGGATTTAACCTTTGGAGATTATGTTGTACATGAAAATCATGGGTTAGGCATTTATCGAGGAATTGAAAAGATTGAAACGGACAGAGTTGTCAAAGATTATATAAAGATAGAATATGACAAAGGTTCCGAATTGTATATTCCTGTTACACAATTAGAAATGATTCAAAAGTTTGCCAATAAAGAAGCTAAAAAACCAAAATTAAATCGTCTTGGTGGAAAAGAGTGGACAAAAACAAAAGAACGTGTGCGTGGAGCTGTACAGGAAATTGCACAAGATTTGGTGAATTTATATGCATTACGTCAAAAACAAAAAGGTTTTGAGTATGCACCGGATACTGTTTGGCAAAAAGAATTTGAAGAATTATTTCCATTTGAAGAAACATACGACCAAGAAAAAGCAATTGCAGATACAAAACGTGATATGGAAAGTACAAAAATTATGGACCGTTTGATTTGTGGAGATGTTGGTTATGGAAAAACGGAAATTGCGATTCGTGCAGCGTTTAAAGCTGTACAAGAAAGTAAACAAGTGGCATATCTTGCTCCAACAACGATTTTAGCACAACAGATTTATAATACATTTTCACAGAGAATGAAAGATTTTCCTGTTCGTGTGGATTTGATGTGTCGTTTTAAAACGTCGAAAGAGCAGAAAAAAACAGTAGAAGATTTGAAAAAGGGGCAAGTAGATATTGTTGTTGGAACACATCGTATTTTGTCAAAAGATATTGCTTTTAAAGATTTGGGACTTTTGATTATTGATGAAGAACAGCGTTTTGGAGTAGCCCATAAAGAAAAAATTAAGCAATTAAAAACAAATATAGATGTGTTGACACTTACAGCAACACCGATTCCAAGAACTTTGCATATGAGTTTGATAGGGATTCGTGATATGAGTGTATTAGAAGAACCCCCTATGGACCGTTTGCCAATTCAGACATATGTATTGGAATATAATGAAGAAATGGTGCGAGCAGCTATTTTGCGAGAACTTTCAAGACAAGGACAAGTATTTTATGTTTATAATAGAGTAAAAGATATTGTAGATATGACAAGTCGTATTCAATCACTTGTACCAAATGCCGTTGTGGAATTTGCACATGGACAGATGTCGGAACGTGAATTAGAACAAATTATGTATAGTTTTATCAATGGAGAAATTGATGTATTAGTTTCTACAACCATTATAGAAACCGGTTTGGATATTTCTAATGTAAATACAATGATTATCCACGATTCTAATAAGTTAGGTCTTTCTCAATTATATCAGCTTCGAGGTCGTGTAGGTCGTTCGAATCGTACAGCGTATGCTTTTTTAATGTATCAAAAAAATACATTATTATCAGAAGTTGCCGAAAAACGTCTTTCAGCAATGAAAGAGTATTCCGAACTGGGAAGTGGTTTTAAAATTGCAATGCGTGATTTGGAAATTCGTGGAGCAGGAAATTTATTAGGAACACAACAAAGTGGACATATAGAAGCAGTTGGATATGATTTGTATTGTAAAATGTTAAATGAGGCTGTACAAGAAGCAAAAGGCATTGTTGTAGCTGATAGTTTTGAAACTTCGATTGATATTGTAACAAATGCATATATTCCACCAAGTTATATTGCAAATGAAATGCAAAAATTGGATATTTATAAGCGAATTGCAGGGGTAGAAAAAGAAGATGATGCAGAAGAAATGTTAGAAGAACTTATAGACCGTTTTGGAGAACCACCAAAATCAGTACAAAATCTCTTACGCATTGTGCGTTTAAAGGCAATGGCACACGCTGTTTATATAAAAGAAATTACGCAAAAAGGCAATGAAATTCGTATGATAATGTATGAAAAAGCCAAAATTAATCCGGCCAAAATTCCCGATGTTGTAAAGTTATGTGAACCATTTTTAATATTTGTTTCAGATATACAAAATCCGTATTTTATATATCGTTTGAATGTAAATTCAAGAGAAAAGGGAAAAGATATAATAGAAGTATTGAAAGAAGTCTTAGAGAAAATGCAAGTATTAATACAAGAATATGATACAAAATAGACAATAGCTATATATTGTAATAGGAAAAAAGAGGAAAGTATGATAAAAAGTGAGAAAAAACTTGATACTTTACACAAAACATTCTATAATAGTAAGTTGATAATGACTGTTTTTTGGTCTTTTATTTAGGAGGAAATATGAAATTTAAAAAATTAGCAGCTCTTGTACTTGCAGGAGTACTTTGCATATCTGCTTTGACAGGGTGTGGAGGCATGGATGTAAATGAAACAGCAGCGACATTAGGAGAACAAACTGTATCTTTAGGTATTGCAAATTTTATGTGTAAATACCAAAAAGCAGAAATGGATGATAGTTATACTTCCTTTTTAGGGGAAGATGTATGGAGTCAGGATTTGTATGGCAATGGAGTAACATTAGAAGATGATTTGAAAAATTCTACAATGGAATTTCTTCATGAAATGTATACATTGAAGGCAAATATGGAAGAATATAATATCTCCATAACAGAAGAAGAACAAAAGAAAATTAAGGAAGCAGCAAGTGCATTTTTAAAAGCAAATTCAGAAGAAGCAATCGAAGAATTTGGTGCAACACAAGAGTTAGTAGAAGAATTACTTTCTTTATATACAATTCAATGGAAAATGTATGAAGCAATGACCGTAGATACAGATAGAGAAGTAAGTGATGAAGAAGCAAATATGAGAGGTTATTCTATGGTTTCTATCGGTATTGCAGGTGAATATGATGAAAACGGAGCTTATAAAGAATATACAGATACAAAAGTTGCTGAACTTAGAGGAATTGCAAAGAAAATGGAAGCAGCTTTAGCTCAGAAAGATTTGAATACAGTTGCAAAAGAATATAAATATGAAGTAAAAACCGGTACTTATGCAAAAGATGATACCACATTTGAAAAAGAAGTTTTAGAAGCTATGAATAATTTAAAAGAAGGTCAGGTTTCTAAAATGATTGAAACCAAAAGTGCTATTTATTTTGTAAGAATTGATAAAGAATGTGACAAAGAGGCAACGGAAGCCCATCGTGAAGAAATTATTGCAGACCGTGAGTATGAAGTATACAAAAATGTACTTACAGAAATGCAAAAAGATGATGGTTGGAAAGTAAATGAAAATGTAGTAAATAAGATTGAATTTCATAATTTATTTACACAAACAAAAGAATCAACAGAAAGTAAATCAGAAAGTATAGAAAATACAGAAGGCAAATAAAAATGAAAAGCAATATTGTTTTAATTGGAATGCCGGGAGTAGGAAAAAGTACCATTGGGGTTATTTTAGCTAAGGTACTGGGGTATCAATTTTTAGATGCAGATTTAGTGATTCAGCAACAAGAAGGAAAATTATTACACGAAATTATCAAAGAAGTTGGTACAAATGGTTTTATTGAAGTAGAAAACAGAGTAAATGCAAACATTTGTGTATCAAAAACAATTATTGCGACCGGTGGAAGTGTCGTATATGGCAAAGAAGCACTGAAGCATTTAAAAGAAAGTGGTACAGTCGTATATTTGAAAGTAGATTTTTCTACGATTGAGCGACGTCTGTCAGACATTAAAGGTCGTGGTGTTGTTTTAAAAGACGGTCAGAATTTGTATGATTTATATATGGAAAGAACTCCATTGTATGAAACATATGCAGATATCTGTGTATCGGAAGATGGCTTAGGTGTTGAAGAAACTGTCGAAATTTTAATAAAAAATTTAAAAAATATGAATAACAAATGAGAAAATATCGAATAGTATAAATAGAGAAGATATTTTCTTGACAAAAGTTTGTGGAGACGTATATAATAACGTGTTTGTATTTATAGTCAGGACATAATTTGTTGAGGTGAAAGATGGAACAATACGTGATTAAAGGTGGTAATCCTTTATATGGTGAAGTTGAAATCGGTGGTGCTAAAAATGCAGCATTGGCTATTTTAGCAGCTGCAGTTATGACGGATGAAACCGTTACAATCGAAAACCTGCCAAATGTTCGAGATATCAATGTACTTTTACAGGCGATTGAAGAAATTGGTGCGAGAGTAGAGCGTATAGATGCTCATAAAGTAAAAATTAACGGTTCTTTTATTCGCGATGTAAGCGTTGATAATGAATTTATTCGTAAGATACGTGCGTCCTATTATTTGATTGGGGCGTTGCTTGGTAAATATAAGAAAGCAGAAGTTGCACTTCCTGGTGGATGTGATATTGGAAGTCGTCCAATTGACCTTCATATCAAAGGTTTTCGTGCAATGGGAGCTTCTGTGGATATTGCACATGGTTTAGTGTGTGCAGAAGCAAAGAGACTTGTTGGAACACATATTTATCTTGATAAAGTATCAGTAGGTGCTACCATTAACATTATGATGGCAGCTGCTATGGCAGAAGGAAAAACAGTTATTGAAAATGCTGCAAAAGAACCACATGTAGTAGATGTAGCAAATTTCTTAAATAGTATGGGAGCAAATATTCGTGGTGCAGGAACAGATGTTATCCGAATTATTGGTGTAGAAAAATTACACAAAACAGAATATTCGATTATTCCGGACCAAATTGAAGCAGGAACATTTATGTTTGCTGTTGCAGCAGCAGGTGGAGATGTGTTAGTTCGCAATGTTATTCCAAAACATTTAGAAGCAACAACTGCAAAAATGTTAGAAGCCGGTTGTACAGTTGAAGAATTTGATGATGCAGTACGCGTAATTTCTGATGGAAAATTACATCGTACACAAGTAACTACATTACCATATCCGGGATTCCCAACCGATATGCAACCACAAATGGCAGTATTACTTGGAATTGCAGAAGGCACAAGTACAGTAACCGAAAGTATATTTGAAAATCGTTTTAAATATGTAGATGAACTTACCCGAATGGGTGCAAACATCAAAGTAGAAAGCAATATTGCAATTATTCATGGTGTTTCCAAATATACAGGAGCAAGAGTAAACGCACCGGACCTTCGTGCAGGTGCAGCCCTTGTAATTGCAGCTCTTGCAGCTGATGGTATTACGATAGTAGATGATATTTATTATATTGAACGAGGATATGAACGCTTTGAAACAAAATTAGCAGAACTTGGAGCAGAAATTGAAAAAGTATCCGGTGAAAAAGAAGTTCAAAAGTTTATTTTAAAAGTATCTTAATAAATATTTAATATAAGTATTATCATATTTATAATTAGAAATTATATGTAATTAAATTTGAATGGTACTATACTCATATAGATATTAAATATGGAAAAAGGTTTTTGTATAGAAGATAAATAATACTTATTTCTTTGGTATAGATAAAGATACTTGACAGATGATATAATTTGTTGCATAATACTAAATCGTAATATATTGAAAAAATAAATAATAACTTTTCTCTTATTCAGAGTGATGGAGATACATAGGTTCTATGAAGTCACGGCAACCCCTTTATGGAAGGTGCCTACCTGAGCGAGTAATCGAACAATAAGAGGATTAGCAGTCAATATGATGAAAAATCCACTTATGTTAAATAAGTGGATTTATTAATTTTAAGACATTTTGAAAGTTTTCTATATAAAATAATATAAGTTTGATAATTTTATTTTTTGATAAAAATAATAAATTATTTTGTAAAATATTTGATTTTTATGTATTTTCTTTTATTTGTAGAACTTATGTTAAAATAGAAAATTTTAGTACTTAAATAGAATAATAGATTCTATTTAACAAATGAAACATATTCATATGAAGAAAGGAAGAACAGTATGGAAAAATTATTATTTACATCCGAATCAGTAACAGAAGGTCATCCGGACAAAGTATGTGATGCGATTTCTGATGCCATTTTAGATGCTTGTTTAGAACAAGACCCAATGAGCCGTGTAGCTTGTGAAACTGCTGCTTGTACAGGCTTTGTACTTGTAACAGGAGAAATTACAACAAAAGCACAACTTGATATTCCAAGTATTGTAAGAAAAACAGTAAATGAAATTGGTTATAATGATGCAAAAACAGGTTTTGACGGAAATACTTGTGCTGTTATGGTAGCACTTGACCAGCAATCAGCAGATATTGCAATGGGTGTGGACAAGGCTTTAGAAGCAAAAGAAGGAACATTAACAGATGCATTAGATACAGGTGCAGGCGACCAAGGTATGATGTTTGGTTATGCAACAGATGAAACAGAAGAACTTATGCCATATCCGATTGCACTTGCACACAGACTTGCATTACAGCTTACAAAAGTAAGAAAAGATGGCACATTAACATATCTTCGTCCGGACGGAAAGACACAAGTTTCCTTAGAATATGATGAAGCAGGAAATCCAAAACGCTTAGAAGCAGTTGTATTATCTACACAGCATGATGAAGATGTAACACAGGAACAAATACATACAGATATTAAAAAATATGTATTTGATGAAATTTTACCAACAGAACTTATTGATGATGAAACAAAATTCTTTATCAATCCAACAGGTCGTTTTGTAATTGGTGGACCACATGGAGATGCAGGGCTTACAGGACGTAAAATCATTGTAGATACTTATGGTGGATATGCTCGTCATGGTGGTGGAGCATTCTCAGGAAAAGACTGCACAAAAGTAGACCGTTCTGCAGCATATGCAGCACGTTATGTAGCAAAAAATATTGTAGCAGCAGGACTTGCAAAAAAATGTGAAATTCAGCTTTCTTATGCAATTGGTGTAGCACAACCAACTTCTATTATGGTAGATACTTTTGGAACAGGTGTTATTTCTAATGAAAAATTAGTAGAAATGGTTCGTAAAGAATTTGACCTTCGTCCGGCAGGAATTATCAAAATGCTTGATTTAAGAAGACCTATTTATCGTGAAACAGCAGCATATGGACACTTTGGAAGAACAGATTTAGACCTTCCATGGGAAAAAACAGATAAAGTAGAAGTATTAAAGGCATATTTAGCATAATTTATAAATTTTTAAGTCATTCCTTATAACTATCTTTTAGATAGGAGAGGAATGACTTTTTTCTTATTTCTGAAATTGTTAGGGGACTTGAAATAATCCGATATTTGGTGGTGAAAATGTAAATGAAACAAATAATACACTTAATAATATAAGTATTCCAATTGAGAGTGATGTAGTTAATATCTTGTTTTTTCCATATATTTTTTTTTCTATCCAAAAAGCAAATAATACTGATAAAAAATAAATCGTAATATTTAGCCAATCTATACTTTTTCCAATAATTCCTGTAATTGTATAAAAAACAACTACAATAAATATCATTCCGGCAATAATTCCACTTAATCTGGCAGGAAGAAATGCTTCGGAAGGTTCTTCTATTTTGAATAAATCCCAAACGGTAAGTAAAAGCATAGGAAAAAACAATAATTTTAAATGTTCCCAAGTAGATTCATTGACAGGAGTAAATAATCCTACAATGCCATTTTGTCCTGAAAAATTATAAGCAAAATGTAAAAGAACACCTGAAATTGTAACAAAAAGATAGCGAATAAGAAATTTAGTTGTATTTGTCATAATAAAAGTTCCTTATGAAATAATTAAATGGTTTTTGTATTAGTATATGTAGGAATAAGGAAAAAATAATTGATTTATAAAATAAAAAGAGAAATATAGAAACATTTTGTTAAGGATAACATATTTTAATATAGTATTTGATATTGTAGAAATAAAGAGGGAAATTATGACACAGAATAAATTATATTTTAGCCAATTAGAAAATATGTTAGATGTTTTAGAGGAAGAACCAAATGCAGAAGCAATTATAAAAGGAAGTACAGCATATCCAAAAATAAGAGGTATCATGCGAATGTATCAAACAATGCGTGGAGTATTAGTTGCTACAGAAGTTGTAGGATTACCATATTCTAGTAGTTTATGTGAATATGGCATTTTTGGATTTCATATTCATAAGGGAGAACATTGTACAGGAAATGAAAGTGACCCATTTGCAGATGTAAAAATGCATTATAATCCTTATTCGTGTGAGCATCCAAATCATAAAGGAGATTTGCCTTCACTATTTGGAAATCGAGGTTATGCATTATCTGTTTTTGTGACAGAACGATTTCATGTAGAAGAAGTTATAGGAAAAACTGTGATTATCCATTCAAAACCAGATGATTTTGGAACCCAACCATCTGGAAATGCAGGAGAAAAAATTGCTTGTGGGGAGATTAAAAAGCTGTAAAGAAAGAATGTAACCGTGGCGAAAGTCATGGTTTATTTTTTAAATTTAGCAATTAAAAAATTTGTTGTGATTCATTTCATAGCAAGTTTCTCAATGGGTACAATAACTATATCTATATTGAATAATGAAATGGAGGAATTGAAATGGGAGAACAGTATGGATATGTAAGAGTAAGTTCCCGTGACCAAAATGAAGAACGACAGATGATAGCTTTAAAAGAAGCAAATGTACCAGTATGTAATATTTATTTAGATAAATTATCGGGAAAAGATTTTAACAGACCTATGTATCAATGTTTATGTAAAAAAATAAAACAAAATGATGTTCTTTATATTAAAAGTATTGACCGTTTGGGACGTAATTATGAAGAAATTTTAGAACAATGGAGAATTTTAACAAGAGAAAAAAAGATAGATATTGTAGTATTGGATATGCCTTTATTAGATACGAGGCGTGGAAAAGATTTAATGGGAACATTTTTAAGTGATATTGTATTGCAAGTGCTATCTTTTGTAGCAGAAAATGAAAGAAAAAATATAAAACAAAGGCAAAAAGAGGGAATTGCAGCAGCAAAAGAACGTGGTGTACAGTTTGGACGACCAAAACACAGTCTGCCTGTAAATTTTAATGAAGTATATGAACAATGGATAAAAAGAGAAATTTCCGGAAAAGAAGCAGCAGAGATTTGTAAAATGCCTGTATCTACATTTTATAGAAAAGCAAACGAAAAAAGGAAAAATATTCTTTAAAAGTGTACTTTTTAAGCATCACTTAGTTGATATACATATCGGTTGCATTTTAACATAAGTTAATAGTTTTAAGCAACTTTTTTTATGAAAAATTAAAAATTTTTAGATTTTTCACCTTTTTTTAGAGATTTTCTGATTTAAACAAGAGATATTTGCCTTGAAAATCCTTATTTTAAATTATTCTCAAAAAGTACACTTTTTTAGAATGACATTGAGGAGGGACGTAGTGTGAGTGATAAAAATATAAGTAGCGAAGCTACTACAACAAAGAAAGGAGGTAAAATAATTCCCATTGTAAGTATTTGTGGTGCAGTGGCAGCAGGAGCAGTTATTGGAGTTATGGCATTTTCGAATTCGAGTGAGAATACAGAAGAAAAAGAATTGCGCAATGTTGTAGTGAATAAAGAAAATATTGAAGAAGTTTTAGAAAAAATGGACGATTCAGGCACAATTGCATTTGGTACTTATGAAGTATGTATGAATTATGACTGGATTTTTGCAGATGGTAGTGCTGTATCTGAAAATGCTTATGTAGAAAATTCGGAAGTGAATACAAATGATATTTATTTTGATATTATTCGAAATGATACAAATGAAACAATTTACGAATCTCCTGTATTGCCTAGAGGCACATATTTAGATGGGATTGCATTAGATGCAGAACTTGACGCAGGGACATATGATTGTATGATAGTATATCATTTAATTGATGGAGAACAAAATACGCTTAGTACTTTAAATTTAACACTTACCATTATTGTACAAAATTAACTCAATGTAGTAGTAAATAAAAAGTTTTTCAAGGAGGAAAAATTTATGAAACGTTTCAAAAAAACAATGGCTGGTATCATGGCAGCAGCAATGATGATGAGTTCTGCAACAGTATATGTAGCAGGAGATGCATTAAGTATTGGTGAACAGGAAGTTACAACAGGAACACAGACAGGTGGTTCAGTTAATGGGTCAGGTACAACTGTTACACCAGTAGATAAAGAAGTATTTAGAGTAGTATTACCTACAATTGTAAGTGGAAATCCATTTGATTTTATTTTAGACCCATCTGGTGTAATTGAAGCAACAAGTGGAACAGCATATGATGTAAACTTTGCTACATATGGAAGTGTATATTTTAAGAATATAACTGGTGACACTTATGAATATAATACAAAATCAGAAGAACTTACTGTAACAAATAAAAGTTCTGTAGATGTAGATATTACTTTAAATGCAATTGTAAAAACAACATCAGGAAGTGGCTTAACTTTTGTTTCTTCTAGTGCTTTTGGTCAGTCAACAGATACAAGTATGTATCTTGCATTAAATGGATATGGAAATGATACAGCAAATACTGCAACTTCAGCAGCAGTAACAGCATCTGGTAGTGAATATGTTGCAAAAATTACAGCAGAAATTGCAAGTTGTAACGCATATTATCATGAACAATATAATGCTACAACACAGGCTTATGAATATGTAATTAAAGATGAATTTGTAGATGCAACTTATTCAAATTATAATTTCTATTTAGATGGTGTATGTAATACAGCAGCAAACTGGGCAACAATAAAAGATGCACCACAAGTTACATTAGCTTGGACAGTAAAAGGACAGATGGCAGAAAAAACACCTATAAGTCAGCCAAATCCTGTATTTAGTGCTGGTTCTGGAGTTGGTGAAATTACATGGGTAAATGGTGATGATTTATCAGTAAAAAGTATTACAAAAATTGAAATGACAAATGATGGTACTACTTATAATGGATATATAAAAGGTGGTTCATCTTGGAGTGCAGCAACTGTAGATTTAGATAATTGTAAGGTAACTTTAGATTCAAAGTTCTGTGCATTCTTTGTTGATGAAGGAGAAAATAAAGCTACAATTACATACCTTGGTTCTGATAATGAAACTTATATTTATGAGTATACAGTAACTGTAAAAGTACAATAAATAATTATTTATAAGTTGTAATAAAAAATTCCACGAACTACACAATGTAGTTCGTGGGATTTTTAAAAGTAACCAAGTAAAGGGAAAAAATGTTGTTAGAAACAATCTATAAAACCATATATCAATATAGTAAATATTCTATAGAAGAAAATGATATGCAAAAACTACTTGCTATTGGAGCAGATTATTGTATGGTAAAAAATTATATATATCAGCGTTATGGTGGGATTTACAGTTTATCTAAATTATATCCGGGATATACTATACAAAATGAAATGACAGCAAGTGGATTGCGAGAACAGTTACAAATGCCTGCTGTTTATTTTTATCTTGCTATTTTTGATGCATTAGGAGATATCAAAAGTGAATGGTCGAGGGTAAAACAACGTATTTTAAAGAAGATAAAAAAGAAACATGATTTTTCTGAAGAAGATAAACATTATATTCGATTTGTTTTAAAAGTAAATAATGTTTTTACAGAAATTTTAACAAATTCGGAGATACAATTACCTTTTGAAATAGAGCAACAATATCAAGAAGTAAAAAAACAAGTCGATACAAAAAAATTAAATAATTATTTAAAAAGAAATGTAAGAAAACAGTTTCGAAAACTTCATACAGAGCAAATACATGGATTTTCCATTTCAGCAAAAGCATATCGTTATGGAAAACATGGAATTGCAATTACAACAAAAGAAAAACGAAAACGAGTATTTGTTCCATTAACAGATAATAATTCATATGAAAGTCAATTATATATTCGACTTTATCCGGAAAAAAATGCATTGCAAATTCACGTTCCAATAGAAGTACATTGTAAAAAATCTAATGAGTATGGAAATGAAATAGGGTTGGCATTTGGTATGTATACTATGCTTACTTTAGATAATGGAAATGTATATGGAAAAGAATTAGGAAAGTACCAGATTGAATATGCAAATTGGATAAGAAATCAAACAATTTCTTATAATAAAAATAAACAAAACAATAAAGGCAAAAAAAAATATTACAGACAAAAACGAAAAAAAGAAGAACAACTTCATAATTATATAAATCGAGAATTAAATCAATTTTTTAAACAAGAAACTCCAAACATTATTTATATTGTAAAAATGCCAAGACCAAATGTTGTTGGAAAGAATAAGACAATTAATCATTCGGTTACCATGTGGCAAAGAGGATATATTCGAAAACGATTAGAACAAAAATGTAAACAGAATGCAGTAGAATTGATAGAAGTGATTGGAAAAGATATCAGTAATGTATGTAGTGTTTGTGGTGCAATGGGAAAGAAAACAAGTTTACAATTTATTTGTGAGAATTGTGGACAGACAATAGAAATAAAAGCAAATACAGCTAGAAATGTAAAACAACGAGGACAAAAGAAAGAAATTATAAGATAGGTCATAAGAACAAGTATTTAGATAAATCACAGAATCTCTGTATTTTACCGAAAGGACTAAATAGGCGTTTATGATATAAAAAATAAAACGGTATTAGAAGGTACAGGTTTGTACGCATTGGATATGCCAAGACCTTGTGAACATGGACAGCATGACGTAGCAAGGAGCGAAGTAATGTAAAAGTTACATCATTGAGAAATCAATGACCAATATGCCATATTTAAAATTTTATAAAATCAATTATTAATAATGAAATAAAAAAGCAGATTGGATATTTAAGGAAACAAAAATGGGAAGAACACGAAAACAACAAATAGAAGAATTACGTCTTTTAGTAGAACAAGTAGAAGTAAAACTACAAGAATATAAAAAACAGGGAAAATTACAAGAAATGGAATCTTTGTATGCAGAGTATATGGAAGCAAAAAGTATATTACAAAAAGCAAAAGAACGAAAACGAGAAGTTGTATTTTTACCTTATAAAGCTTCTATGTGGGATTCTTTAGAAAGTGTGTGGAAAGCAACAGAAGAAGACCCCGATTGTAACGCATATGTGATTCCAATTCCTTATTATGAAAAAAATCCAGATGGCAGTTTCAAAGAAATGCAGTATGAGGGAGAGTTGTATCCTGCGTATGTTCCAATTACACATTATGAAACATATGATTTTGAAGAACGAAAACCGGATATGATATTTATTCATAACCCATATGATGAATATAATCTTGTAACAAGTGTACATCCATTTTTTTATTCCAAACATTTAAAACAGTTTACAGAAAATTTAATATATATTCCATACTTTATTCGAGATGAAATTAGTATAGAAGATACAGAAGAAGTAGAAAGAATGGCACACTTTTGTACAGTTCCCGCAGTATTTCATGCAGATAAAGTAATTGTACAATCAGAAGAAATGAAACAAATCTATATTAAAGTATTAATGGAGCAAACAAATAGAAAAAACCAGCAATATTGGGAACAGAAAATATTAGGGTTAGGTTCTCCGAAAATAGATAAATTAAGGAATACAAGAGTAGAAGATTTACAAATTCCAAAAGAATGGGAAAAACTTATTATAAAGTCTGATGGAAGTAGAAAAAAAGTAGTGTTATATAATACACATTTGATTTTAGTTATGTTGCCATATGGTAAAAAATATCTTCTACTTTTAAAAGAAACATTAGATATGTTTAAAAGATATACAGACATAGTATTACTTTGGAGACCACATCCACTAACCATTTCAACTATAAAATCAATGAATCCAAATTTATTGGAAGATTATATGAAAATTGTAGAGGAATATAAAAAACAACAATGGGGAATTTATGATGAAAGTTCGGATTTGAATCGGGCTATTACTATTTCAGATGCTTATTTTGGTTCTATAGGTTCTGTTTGGAGTTTGTATAAATATACAAGAAAACCAATGCTTATACAAGATTATGATATTTTATGGGAGTAAAGATGAAAAAAGTGATTACATATGGTTCGTTTGATTTGTTTCACGAAGGACATTATAAACTTTTAAAAAGAGCGAAAGAATTAGGAGATTATTTAATTGTAGGTGTGACAACTGAACAGTATGATGAATATCGTGGAAAGTTAAATATTGTAGATTCTTTGATGGAACGTATTGAACATATAAAACAAACTGGATTTGCAGATCAGATTATTATTGAAGACCATGTAGGACAAAAAGTAGAAGATATTCAAAAGTATAAAGTAGACATTTTTACAGTAGGTTCTGATTGGTTAGGAAAATTTGAGTATTTAAGAAAATATTGTGATGTTGTGTATTTAGAGCGTACAAAAGGGATTTCAAGTACATTATTAAGAAATTCAGCACAAGGAATTATAAGACTTGGTGTTATTGGTTCAGGAAGAATTGCAAGACGTTTTATTCCAGAAGTAAAATATGTAAGTGGCGTAAATGTAGAAGTAGTTTATAATCCACATATAGAAAGTGCAAAAAAATTAGCATTAGAAAATGAACTAAAAATTTATACAGATGATGTAGAACAATTATATAAAAACTCAGATGCAATTTATGTTGCCAGTCCTCATAAAACACATTATGTATATGCAAAGCAAGCGTTAGAACGAAAAAAACATGTATTATGTGAAAAACCAATGGTATTTTCAAAGAAAGAGGCAGAAGAATTATTTACGCTAGCAGAAAAAAATGATTGTATTTTAATAGAAGCAATCAAAACAGCATATGCACCCGGATTTTTAAAATTAATTTCTACTGCGAAAAGTGGAAGCATAGGGAAAGTGTGTGATGTAGAAGCGTGTTTTACAAAGTTAGAACAAAATATACAAGGGAGAGAATTTCAGATAGAAGAACTTGGCGGAAGTTTTACAGAATTAGCCAGTTATCCATTACTGGCCATATTAAAGATATTAGGACATGATTATGAAAGTATTTCCTTTGTTTCTTTTGTAGATAAAACAGGACTTGATTTATATACAAAAGTTTTTATGCAATATAAAAATGCAATAGCAACTGCAAAAGTTGGGTTAGGGGTAAAATCAGAAGGAAACTTAGTTATTTCTGGTACAAATGGATATGTATTAGCAGAATCTCCATGGTGGCTTACTAAAAATTTTGAATTGAGATATGAAAATTTTGAATATAATGAGAAATTTTTTTCAAAATATCAAGGACAAGGTTTGCGTTATGAAATTAGTGCATTTATATCAAGGATTAATGGATATCACAAATTTGATAATGCATTAACAAAAGAAGATTCAATTAAATTAGCAGAAATTATGGAAATGTATTTAAAAGATAAGGAAGAAAAACGAATAAAGGAGTTTGTTTATTAGAATGGAATTTTTTCGTATTGATAAGTTACAAAGAGATTATAGCCATGAAGAGTTAGAACAAATAATAGAAGAACATATGTATACTGGAAATTTACAAGAAACAAGAAATAGAGAAGAAATACTTCCTATTTTTTTAAATAAATTAAAGTATATTTCGTCAGATAGTGTTTTTAGTGTTTTACAGAATAGTAATATAGGTAAAGAAATTTATACATATATAAAAGTATAATAGAAAATGGAGAAGAAATGAAAATATCTATTATTATTCCAGTTTATAATACTGCACAATATTTACATAAATGTTTGTCTAGTGTTTTAGGTCAAACTTATAAGAATATAGAAGTAATATGTATTAATGATGGTTCAACAGATAATAGTGGAATTATTTTGGATGAATTTGCAAAACAAGATGACAGAGTTGAAGTTATTCATAAAAAAAATGAAGGTGTATCTATTGCTAGAAATGTTGGATTAGAATTGGCAACAGGTGATTGGATAGGATTTGTAGATTCAGATGATCTTCGTACGCGGTCATAGTGCGCGTTTCGGTTTCGGAAATCTTTTTTTGATAATCCCTGCTTTGAATTCTGCCCGAAACCGCAATGCGTTCGCCCACGGTTAAATTTTTCACGAAGCGCGCGTTTCTACCCCAAGCGATGCAAGGGATATAATCGGACTTGTTATAGGCGCGATTCACCGCCACCAGTACGTCCGCAATCTCCCTATGAAAGGGGGTGGTGCGATACACGGGGGGCTTGCAAATATACCCGCAAAGGACTACGTTGTTGGGGTTTTTATATTTATCCCCTTCCACCGTTTCGCGCACGAATACGGTAAGCATTAAACGGCTTTTCCCATCCACTAGTTTATTGTAACTGCGGAACTGCCCCACGGCCGAAAGCCGATCCCCCACTTTTAAGTCGTTCGCGGCAATTAGCCGTTCGGAAACGGTTACGGGCAAAATATCCGCCTGCCCCGAAAGGCGTTCCACTTTCAGCTTCATTTCGTAAAACCCTTCGCCGTACACTTCGTGCGAAAATTCCGCTTCGGTTACGATTTCCCCCGACACGTACACTTTATTGTTTCTTTCATAAGTAGTATTCATTTGGTCCTCCGTTTTTCTATGGTTTTACGCCAGCGAATGTTGCCTGCCGGTAACGTCCATTTCGTAGTTTTCTTTGTAAATTAAGTGGTCGGCGCGCACGAATTGATACCCCTTGGAAAGTAACGCTTCAAAGATTAAAGGCAAACTTTCGGCGGTGTGCAAACCGTTGTTGTGCATCAAAATAATACTGCCGTTTTGCACTTTGGAAACTACCCGCTTTGCAATTTCCCCCGCGGATAAATCCTTCCAATCCAAAGAATCTACGTCCCATTGCAGGGTGTAAAGCCCTAACCGTTCGGCGGTTCCGATTAACGAATCGCTATAATCCCCGTACGGCGCGCGGAACAAGGTTACGGGCACGCCCGTGATATCCGAAATCGCCTTTGCGGAAGAAGTTAATTCGCTTTCCTGTTCCTTTTCGCTTTGCTTACTCATATACGCGTGCGTTTTGCTATGCGTTCCAATCGCGTGCCCCGCTTGATGAATTTTCGCTACGTAAGAAGAATACTTCTTCGTCCAAAATTCCACCAAAAAGAAGGTAGCGGGAATTTGGTATTCGGCCAAACATTCCAAAATGGTGTCCGTATAATCCACACCCCAAGCTGCGTCGAAAGTGATAGCCACCTTTTTATCCTGCGTTTCCACCGAATAAATGGGTAGTTTTTTGGTAGGCTTGCCGTATAGCGCGGCGTACGCGCCCGTTCCGCTTACGGCGCACACCGAACAAACGA
>JAFWXB010000023.1 GCA_017523185.1 Lachnospiraceae bacterium
GGTATGTAAACTCAAGTTTCGTTTTTTTATTTAATTGTAATACGTTTCGAATTTTATGTTCTAAATCACGTTCGTTGTGATGAATCGGAAGTTTCAGTTGTTGAATTTGAATCACATTGTATTCCTCTTATGATATAGTAGTAGTTTTTATAGACCCTCTCCAAGGTCTGTATTATTCTTTACTTGCACTTATTCCTGCTACATAGCCACTTGTCCATGCCCATTGTAAATTATAGCCACCACAAATACCATCGACATCTAAAATTTCACCTGCAAAATATAAATTTGGTATCAAAGCCGATTCTAAGGTATTTGTATCAATTTCATGTACGGGAATTCCACCTGTACAAACTTGAGCAAATTCAAAATCGCGTGGTTTTTCAATCGTTACACATAGATTTTGTATTGTATGACAAAGATGTTTCATATCTTTATCGGAAAGTGCGTAAAATGGCAACTCTTTTGGAATATGGCATAGCGAAAAAATCATATCAGCTAATTTTTGATTTAATAAACCATTAAGTAAAGAGATCACCAATTTTGTTTGGTTTAAGGATTGCAGATATCGGTTTTTTCGAAAAGTAAGTTCATTCCATAAGGCTTCTTGCGTAAAATCAGACAGCAATCGTATCTGAACTGTTACATTTTTCTTATGATAAAGTCCTTTTGATAAAATATGACTGATTTGGAAAACAGGAATACCGGAAATTCCATAATCGGTAAATTGAATTTCTCCGGTATCGGACACTTGGAATTGATTATCAACATATGCTTCTACCGTTCCAATGGCTCGCACACCTGAAATTTTCTTAAAGGGCAATCCATTTGCATAAAATCCACATAATGCAGGAAGAATTGGCGAAAAATGATGTCCTAGTTTTTTGATTGCCGAGAAAATACTTCCATTACTTCCAAGTTTTGGAGATGCTAATAAACCGGTTGCAATAATTACTTTTTTGGCATAAAATGTTTCTTGGTTTGTTTTTAAATCAAATCCATATGTTGTTTCGATAATTTCTTTTACATTTGTAGCATATTTGATACAAATGCCAAGACGAATCAATTCTTGTTCAAGCGCGAAAACCACAGAAGATGCTTGTTCACTCATTGGATAATAATATCCGTTTTTTTCTTTTGGATAGATTCCGATTTCATGGAAAAAAGACAAACTATCTTGTGCTCCAAAACGCGAAAGCATTTGTTTTATCCATGTGTTATCTCCATGAAAACAAGAACTATCCATATATGCGTTTGTAAAATTGCATTTTCCGTTTCCTGTGGCTAACAGTTTTTTTCCGACTTTATCCATTTGCTCGATTAGTAGTATTTTTTTATTGTTTGTATTTTTAGCAGCAGTTATTGCTGACATCATACCGGAAGCTCCTGCTCCGATAATTACAATATTCCAAATATCTTGATTTTTTCTATTTTTACCCATAACCCACCAGTTTAATTTTAAACATAATTAAAATACATTTTAACACAAGCAAATGAAACAGTAAAGCCAAAAATCAACTCGAATAGCTTTCTAAAAAATCATATAAATCGGATTCTGTCTGAAAAAAAAGCCCTTCTTTTATTTCTTTTTGTACTTCTTCCGGTAAATAGTCTGTTCGAATCCCCGTTTCCATATATAAATTATTCGTTTTTGTATCATATACAACAAGTTGTCCGTTTTCATTTAAAATATAAAACATATATTGTGTATATGGCTGACTGATGCGAATGGATTCTTGTTGTTGTACATTTTGTGTATTTAAAAGTTCTTGTTGTTTGTTATATTCGATTCTTGTGTTATTGAATTTAATAAATAATAGCGACAGTAAAATTACAATAATTGCTAAAAAAATACAGATACTTATTTGTCGTTTCATATTATCACCCTAAATAAGTATCTGCTTTTTTTTCTTTTTTATTCAATTTATTGTATGTTCTTTTAAATTTTTCTACATTATAAAAACATATTATAAAGTAGCAAATTTAAAACATTACACAATTTTGTTTGTGGTATACGAATATATTTATAATAATTTTCAAAAATGTCTTTATAAATAAATGTAGTTTATAAGTATATTACCAATTAATCTCTTAAGAGATGTAATTTCTTTGCTAAGCGAATTAAAACATTTCCTTTTGGGAAATTTTCCATATCTTCTTCCGATACACCTTTTAACAATAATAATAATACAGCATAAACAATGACTGCTAAAATAATAGATGGAATTAAACTGATGGTGTTATTATTTGTAAATTTGTATAAAAATTGATATACAAAATAAGTAACAACACCCATAATTCCGGATGCAATTCCCGGAATTATAAATGTTTTTAAAATTTCCTGACGATATCCACTATAACGAGCAATATCTCTTGCATTTAAAATGCACATAATAAGTGCAAAAAATGCATTTGCGATTACAACTGCATAAATATGCCAACGGAAGATTAACATTAAGCCAACGAGTACAATGATGTGCAAAATCAATGCAACAATTGCATTTTTTACAGGAGCTTTCATTCGGTTAATCCCTTGTAAAAGTCCATTAGACAACGTGGACATGGAGTAAAATACAACAGCTACAGAACCGATTGCCATCATAAAGGAGGCTAATTCCAAAGAATCGGTTGTACCAGGGAATAATAACAGAAAAATTGGTTTTGCTAATACAGCAAGTCCCACGCAACAAGGAAGTGCAATTACCATAACAAATCGCATAGCTGCATTAATCTGTCTTCGTACATTTTTCATACGTCCTTCTGCGAAAGAAGCTGTAAGTGTTGGTACACTTGATGCTGCCATTGCAGAAGCAATTGCTACAGGTACATTGATTAAAAGTTTATATTTTCCTGAAAAAACGCCCCACCATACGTTAATCTCATCTGTGGTATAACTTTGAGAGATTGCAATATTTTTAAATAATGCTTGGTCGATAATTCCACTAATGTTGTAAATCGTAGTGCTTAATAATACAGGAATAATCGTTGCAATTAAAAGTCCCATAGTACGTCCAAATGAATCTGTTTTTTTGCTTTTTTCCTGTTGCATTTTATCTTTGAATACATTTTTCATGTAAGCGTAAAATACAAAAAGCATAAAGAAAAATCCTGCAAATGCACCTAAGTTTGTACCAAGTGTTCCACCTGCTGCTCCATATGCAGCAGCATAATGTTCCGGGTCACCTAATACAGTACCAACTTTTTTTCCATAATCAAAGAGTTTGTATGCTGCCCATACACTCACAACAGCATTGACAATTTGCTCAATAATCTGTGAAATCGCACTTGGCATCATAGTTCCCATTCCTTGAAAAAAGCCTCGCAGTACACCAAGGAGAGCAACTACAACAAGTACAGGTGCTAATATTTTTAAGGCAAAAACACTAAGTGGCGTTTGAAGCATATTGGTAAATAATTCTGCACCAAAATATACAATAAGTGCTACTATAGTTCCGGTTGTAATTGCGAATACAAATGACCCTTTTAATACCTGATATGCTGCTTTTCTATGTCCTTTTGCAATTCTTGCTGATACGAGTTTTGAAACAGCAAGTGGTAAACTGTATGATGAAATAATTAACATGATATTGTAAATTTCAAAAGCACAGCTATAATAATTATTTCCGGTATCTCCAATAATATTTGTCATTGGTATACGATATACCAATCCGATAATTCTGCTTATAATCGATGCGATTGCAAGTATGGACCCTTGGACTAGGAAATTAGCCCCATTTTTCTTACTTGTTCCCATAATATTTCCTCTAAATTCATAATAGTATAAACAAAATTCCTTAATTAATAACTATAAATGGTAAAATATTGCACGATTTTGTTTACACTATAAGATATATTTATATATTACAATAAATATATTGTTGTGTATTTTCATATTTATTCGATTTATAGTTAATAAGTGAGAAAAATTGCCTATTTGTATTGTATGATATCGTTATTATAAAACAAATCTCCTTTATTATAACATAAAATTTGTATTACTAACATAAAACTTTCTAAATTTATCCAATAATTATGAAAATTTTAATTTTTAATGTACAGATAATATATTCAAGTACATATTTACATGTTGTTTTTTATAC